>JALZWC010000224.1 GCA_023300255.1 Saprospiraceae bacterium
TCGTTAATGTTCTCGGTCAGTCTGTTTATGAAAGTTCTTTTGATCGATTGCAGGGATCGCATACTTTTCAATTAGATTTGTCAGACAGAGGGGCTGGCATGTATTGGGTGATCTTGGAAAGTCGAGAAGGACTTAGTAGTTGGAAGGTTTTGAAACGATAAATATGTTTTGTCAGTACTTGGGCAAAATTAAACTTAATAGTTAAACACATAGGCACATAGGACACATAGTCTATGTGCTTATTGCTGGCGCAAAGACTGTGCCTTGTGCCTCCTATCAAGGAAGGTTTTACCTTCTGTATTAAATCTTTAGCAGTGGTATAATTTGGCTTAAGAGCAAGTCGAAAAAAGGGTAGTTATTTGATGAGTTTTGGTAAGGCAAAGCCTTGAGGATAGGAGGCACAAGGCGGAGCCTTTGCGCCAGCGTAGGATTTTGAAACGATAAATATATTTTGTCAGTACTTGGTAAAATTAAACTTAATAGTTAAACACATAGGCACATAGAATACATAGCCTATGTGTTCTATGTGCCTATGTGTTTAGATAAAGTTCGAATTGTGTTTTTCATTGCTTACCGCAGAATAGTAACTGCTCCTCTCAACACCTCTCCTTCACTCAAGTTTAATCGGAGGATATAATAATAAGTACCTTCTGGCAATACATCTCCTCTATCATTTGTTCCATTCCAATTATTATTATAAGGCATTGCTTGATAGATAATATCTCCCCAACGATTAAAAATAATTAATTCATTAGTAGGGTATTCTTCGGGAGTCTCTAAATGCCAGAAGAATAAGAATTCATTTAATTCATCTCCATTAGGGGTAATGGCATTAGGAATTATTGGATCGTCAGTTGCTAATTCTGAACCTAGTAATGTCACGCTTGTTTGGTCGCAATAGTCGGGACATACATCGTAGCATATTTGATAATCAAAACTAATATCTCCAATTACATTAGCGCTTGCTTCGTATTGAAAAATACCATTACCTGCATTTGTAATAGGATTTAAGGTAGTAGTATTAATTAGCTCAATGGTATAATCAGTTAATGCTAGTTGATCATTAGTAGTTACCTCGAAAGAAAAATTTTCTGCCTGATTTTGTAGAAAGAAAGTATCCATTTGTAGTATTGGATCACTCAAGCGTTGTACTTCAATGGTACTCGGTTCATAGGTCTCACAATTCAAGGTATCTAAGGTCCAAGTGAACAGCGTAGTGCCGAGTGGTAAGTTTTCCACTAGTGTACTTGCGGTGTCCTTTTTAAGAATAATAACATCCTCTGAAGTGGTCGTCCATTTTCCTGAAAAACCTGTGGGCTTAAGGGCACTTAGTATTCCAGAATCATCGCAAAGGATCATTGTTGTGCTGGTTGTTAAAGTGCCTAAGTTGATTGGGTTCGTACAGTCTACTTCTAGTTCCTCTATAATTCCTACGCAAGTACAATTGTCTTGAATGCGATCTTCAATTGTGTCTGGGTTGCCGTCATCACAAGCGGAAAAAAGTTGTTCTTCCGAATTACAAAAAAGAGTGAAATTCCCTTCCCAAGGGAGTTGAGGATTGTTAGAAAAATCGGAATCGATGCCGCAATGATTTAATAAAGATGCTGGGTAACAACCAGAAAGTTGATTGTTTGAAAAATTGAGAATTGTTAGATTTTGGAGTAATCCAATATTTTCAGGTATACTATCTGTTAATGCATTATTTGCAGCATCTAATATTTTTATGCTGCGAAGCAAGCCTAGGTCTATAGGAATCGGATCATTGAAGGTATTATTATTTAGCCACAAAAATTCTAGTTGATTAAGATTGCCAAGTGCTGGTGGAATAGGGCCAGATAATTGATTGTTACTAATATCTAATGCTGTTAATTTTAACAAATATCCTATAGTCGAAGGAAGTTGATTTAGGAGTTGATTATTGTTTAGATATAAAGATTCTAAATTTTTTAAATTACCAATAGATAAAGGTAAAACGCCATTTAAATTATTACCAGTAGTAGTAGTTTCTTGATTATTATTACAATCGACCATACCATCTAAATCTAAACAAGTGACACAGCCGTCTTCATTAACTTCGACACCATACCATTGATTCATTGGTTGTTCCAAATTCCAAGGAGTAGTCCATTGAGCGCCATTTGTAGCAGTATATAAATCTATTAATACTAAAGAATCTCTAGCCCTACAAGTTGGTTGGCAATCACATAATAGATTGGTTAAAAATTGAATAGTTGGATTATTCGCTTGTTGTTCAGTGGACATACCAAGATTGAGATAATTACCATTTGGTAAGCCTACCCATTCTGTATTTAAGGTAGGAAAGTCACAATTATTAGGATCCGCTTTTACACCAGTATAGACACAAGGACATCTAAGCAAAGTTCTATCTTGTGTCCTATTACTAGTTCCAGACCAAGCATCACCAGGATCGCATCCCATATTGCCGAATAGATCTAGAAGTATATTATTCTTTTCTAAACTCAAGGCGTCATTGCCATCATAATCTCCTTCGAAGGTAGCATCCGCAAAACTAAGAAGTAGTTGATCCGCAGAATTTTTACAAATGGTATAGGTACTTTTCGATGGAAGACTACCAGTTAGTCTTTTTAAAATTTGTCCATTTTGACTACCGTCACTAAATACTTTAATCTCATATTCAGATAAGTCAACAGCTACCTCTAGTGGATTGTAAATTTCTAAACATTTATTATCGTCATCCCCTTCTATG
>JALZWC010000225.1 GCA_023300255.1 Saprospiraceae bacterium
TAAAAAAATTATGTTTTTAATACGTATTAGCAAAGTTTTTATCTAAGCAACTTATTGAATTCCTGTTCTCTAAAACGTGAATTCAATTAAAAATTGTAGTATTTTTCGATGATTTTGTTCGTTATTTTAGTTTTTACAAATCATAATAATGGTATTTCCTATTGGTGATGATCAAGTGCGTGGTGGTGCATTTCCTATGTTTAGCTATGCATTTATAGCGATAAATGTACTAGTTTTCTTATTTCAACTTACTTTAGTTGGAGAAGATTTAAATAAGTTTATTCTCGAATACGGCTCTATACCTAAAGAAACGATGCACCGTCAAGATCTTTTCACACTGTTCACTAGCATGTTTTTACACGGTGGATGGATGCATCTGATTGGTAATATGCTATTTCTCTGGGTTTTTGCGGATAATATTGAGCAAATTATAGGGAATGTTCAATTTATCTTATTTTACTTTTTAGGAGGTTTAGCTGCACATGCCGCACATATATTTTTCAATATGGAAAGCAGCATTCCAACTGTAGGAGCAAGTGGAGCAATTTCAGCTGTTTTAGGGGCTTACTTAGTAATGTTCCCTTCCTCCAAGATAAAGATACTAGTATTACTGTTTTTTCGGTCTTTTCGAATTTCAGCTGTACTATTCTTAGGTTTTTGGATCGCGCAACAATTATTTAGTGGGTTTGCTTCTTTAGGACCTGCTACGGCAGAAACCGCAGGGGTAGCTTGGTGGGCGCATATAGGAGGATTTGCTTTTGGCGTGCTGGCAGGCTTCTTTTACAAAACAGCAATGAAAGACAAAATCGACAAATATTTTAATTCCAATGAACGACCTGAATTAGTATAATAGAAGTTGTTTAAAAATGAATTCAGCAGTTCCCATTTTGGAGAGCGCTTTGTCCTGCAACTTCCCGTTGCTGGACAAATTTCTACGCAAACTGCCTTAATTTGTCTAGAAGTTTTAATTACAGAATTAAAACAGGAAGTTGCGGGACAAAAAGGCTACATACATTTTCTAAAATGGGAACTGCTGAAATGAATTGATGCATCATTTGCAAGTCATTGATTGCTAATGACTTCGCCTTTTTTATTTTTCGTAGCCTTAGCTACGGGAAATAAAAAAGGCTGTGTCCTAACAATCAAGCACTTACAACTGATTGCAGAATACATTCTTAAACAACTTCATAGATTATTCTAAAAAAATCTAATGAACTAGTAAGAATTAAACTTAGGCAATTTCACTTGCCTAAGTGAAAAGAGAAGAATAAAGTAGTGTAATAAATGTAGTATAATAAAGTAGACTATAATAGTTTTTAAGTATTGATTGTCAACATTTTATTACTTCATACCTCCTACTTTATACTTATTACTTCACTAATCTGCTAGTTTCTTGCTATTTTACATAAGAACACAAAAAATATAAATGCTATTTTCCCGTAAATCTAAAGACTATAGTCAGTTATCCGATGAGGAGCTGATAGCACTTTATCAAGACGATCGAGAGGAAGCTTGTATTGGTGTATTATACGAACGGCATTATGATAAAATATACGTCGTAGCTAGAAATATGCTTAAGGATAGAGAAGCTGCAAAAGATGTGGTGATGACTGTTTTTGAAAAGGTAATGAAAAATCTTGGTTCCACAGATGTACAATCTTTTAGTAATTGGTTATTTATTATTACTAAAAATGAGTGCAATCAATACCTTCGAAAAGAAACCAATAATGTCAAAAAAATGACAGCATTTGGAGATTTTCAAAAAAACACCTCAGATATTGTGGAAAAAGATGCGCTCGTGCATCTTCTTAAAGAGGAAGATGATGCGTCCATTCGACATCAAGTGCTAGATGCCCTAGACCAATTGAAAGAAGAACAAAGAATATGTGTGCGCTTGTTTTATTATGAAGACAAAAGCTATAGGGAAATAGTCGACTATACAGGCTATACAGAAAAAGAAGTGAAGAGCTATTTGCAGAATGGGAAGAAGAATCTAGAAAAACTCTTAGGCAATTTAAATTAGTAAATTGTTTAATTTTAATTGCCTTGAGCCTCAATGTGTGTAAGATTCCATTGCCAAGTGATATTCATAAATGAAAAAAGAAGATATGCCGATCAATAAATGTGTCTCCCTTAGACAGTTAAAAAAATATAAGAAAGGGAGAGTAAGTGAACAAGAGCGAATCACTGTAGAAGGACACCTTTCTACTTGTGAACTCTGCCAATATACGCTAACTAGTCTTGATGCTATTGATGAAAAAGAACTACAAGAGGATCTGCCTTTTTTAAAAAATGCGATCACCAATAGACTATTTGAGCGGCAACGTAAAAAAAGAAGACAACAGTTATCTAAAATAGCTGCTGCCCTACTATTTTTAGTTACAATGGGGTTCGCTGTTCAATTGTTTACTAATAATAATTCCCCTTCAGGTAATTTATATGAGCAATATTATCAAGCTTATGATGTGCCAGATAGTTTGATGCGCAGCACTTCCAGTAAGATTCCTGTTTCTGCTCCTTTAGCACAAGCTATTGCTGAATATAAAAAAGTACCTTACGAAAAATCCACCAATAACATTCCTACTTCTTTTGACCATAACCCACAAGAAGCTGCACTAACACAACTTTTAAAAGGCTTGACATTTCTAGAAAAAGGACAAACCAATGAAGCTGTTTCTCTTCTTAAAAAAGCCCAAGCGAGTAAAACAAAGTTTGCAGAAGATGCTTCCTGGTATCTTGCATTGGCTTCTCTAAAAGAAAAAGACGCTACTATTAGTATCCAATATCTTGATCAGATTCTAGCTATTAAAAATGGATTTTATTACAATAATGCTAAAGCTTTGAAAGCGCAATTAATGAAGTAATAACCTATCCTATTTAACTATTCTTTTTATCTTGCTTTCATGAGCAGTGACTTACCAATCGACAAACTCAAAAAGTGGCGCCTAATCCTTGGCCAACAATCTGACCCAGAAAAAGAAGTAGACTTAGAAGCTTCTCAACAAGGAATGGACGGAGTATTAGAACAACTATACGATGATGAAGGGGATAAGAAAAAAGGCTTAGGTGGATCTTCTCCAAAGGTCAACCGCTGGTTAGGAGATATTCGAAAGTACTTTCCAAAGACTGTTGTCCAGATTATGCAAAAGGATGCTTTTGAGCGCCTGAATATCGAAAAGATGTTGTTGGAACCAGAGTTTTTGGAATCCATAGAACCAGATGTATCACTCGTAGGAACCCTACTCTCTCTCAATAAAGTCTTACCAGAAAAAACGAAAGATACGGCTAGAAAAGTGATTAGAAAAGTCGTGGAGGAATTAGAAAAAAAACTAACGAACCCAATGCGAGAAGCGATTACGGGAAGTATTAATCGAGCAGTTCGCAATCGTCGTCCTAAGTTTAAAGAAATCAATTGGCCTAAGACGATTAAAGCTAATCTTAAGCACTATCAGAAAGACTTAGGAACGATCATTCCGGAAACTTTAATAGGGTATGGTAAAAAAGGACAGGCTTTAAAAAAAGTCATTCTACTAGTCGATCAAAGTGGATCTATGGCTACTTCTGTAGTTTATGCGAGTGTATTCGGGGCTATTTTGGCTTCTTTGAAATCTGTTAAAACACATATCGTCGTTTTCGATACGGCAGTCGTAGATTTAACAGAGGAATTACATGATCCAGTAGAGTTATTATTCGGTACACAATTAGGCGGAGGAACAGATATTAATAAAGCCTTGACTTATGCGGAAAATTTCATCCAAAACCCTTCTGATACCATCGTCTTTTTGATTAGTGATTTATTTGAAGGTGGAAATGAACAGGCTTTAATCAAACGAGCGGCAGCTATTCGGAGAGGAGGTTCGCAATTCGTTACCTTATTAGCTTTAAGTGATGAAGGAGCACCCGTGTATGACAAGGAAGTAGCAGCGCATTTTGCAAATGCAGACATTGCTTCTTTTGCCTGTACGCCAGATCAATTTCCTGCTTTGATGGCGGCAGTTATTAAGAAAGAAAATATTAAAAATTGGGCCTATCGAGAAGGGATTAATGTGATGTAAGAATAGAGAAGGTTTTCGTTTAAAATTGCTAAAAGCTAGTTGTTTTCTAATTGAAGTGCATCTCTATTTTCAATACGCTGGCGCAAAGGCTCCGCCTTGTGCCTCCTATAAAAGAAGGTTCTACCTTCTGTTTAATTCAACACCTTGCTTATTAAATAAGTAATTCAGAAAATTGGTTATTAATAAGGCAAAGCCTTATGGATAGGAGGCACAAGGTACAGCCTTTGCGCCAGCGAAGCCAACGGAAATTTAGGCGGACAAAAAATTGAATTGAAAAAATATAAAAGCACCCTAAATAAGCAGTTGTCAACATCTTATTGTCAACATTTGGTGGTTTTGAACTTGGTTTTGATACTTGATCTTGAACTTTCTATCCCATCTGTAATTGCATTCGCAATGCTGCCAACTGCGCCTTTCCTGCAAAACCTATCCCATCCCCAGCATAAATAATACCTCTAGAAGAATTAATTAACAAACCACCCATATCATTGGAGCCATACTTCATAACGCCTTGCAAATCTCCTCCTTGTGCGCCAACGCCAGGGACTAATAAAAAATTATCTGGTGCAATAGCTCTAATTTCTTCAAATTTTTCTGGATGGGTCGCCCCTATTACAAACATCAATTGCTCCGCATTTCCCCAAGTCATCGCCTTGCGCATTACCTTTTCATAAAGCGGTTGCTCCCCTTCTTGTTTAGTAAATTGAAAATCTTGACTTCCTTTATTAGAAGTTAGAGCTAATAGAATAACCCATTTATTTTCAAACTCTAAAAAGGGCTTGACACTATCTTCCCCCATATAAGGCGCAACGGTCACAGCATCAAAATTAAGCGTATCAAAAAAGGCTCTAGCATATAAACTAGAGGTATTACCAATATCTCCCCGCTTCGCATCTGCTATTGTGAAGTGTGTATCTGGTATATAGTCTAGTGTTTTTGCTAAAGACTCCCACCCTTTTGCACCCATTGCTTCATAGAATGCGATGTTGGGTTTATAAGCAACACATAAATCCTTAGTGGCATCTATGATCCGTTTATTGAATTCAAAGATTGGGTCTTTGTGCTTTAGTAGATGTTTAGGTAGGCGGTTAATATCCGTATCTAGACCTACGCAAAGGCAGGATTTTTTTTGTTGAATTTGTTGGAATAGATCTGCTCTTGTCATTTAGATAATTTCTTTTTCTAATTGGTCAATAAAAGATTGGAAGCTGTTTTCGCCTTTGTGGTTTTGGTAGACTTTTTGGAAGTCTAGTTGTTGGAATATTTCTGGGGTATCGGATTCTCTATATTTTTTATTCGATTTACTAGTCAATCGCTTCAATAGTTCTTTTGGTTCGGATTGGAACAAGGGATTTTTTGTGGATTTGTGAGTCGTTTTATATATTCTGTTGAAGGTTTGTATATCTGCAAGAATCAATGCCTCTTGTTCAAAAATAACGATAAAGGGTAATAATTTAGTGGTGGCTTGGTTGGCGATTTTTTGGATTTTATTTGTGAGCTGTTTTATTTTTTTTTGATTGGATGGTAAGCCGTCTAAATCCTTCACTAGTACAACTAGGTCGATATCATATCTTTTACATTCTGCATCTATAATTCTTGCACTCTTTGGTGTTAATAAATGGTCGCCTTCAATTTTTCGCCCAATAGGTCGGAAAGAAACCTTTACCGTTTTTTGCTTTTTTTTAAAAGTATGCTTTTCTAATAAAGCTTTTAAAGCAGCAGAATCGTTATCGAAATTTTCACTTATAATACCTATTTTCATATTGCTTCTTCTTCATCAAAGAAACCAGTATAGGTCCAGAGTTCACTTGTGGAACCATCATTTTCTCTATACTGTACAGCGTGTTTGATTTCTTTCTTTTTTAAATGTCTCATCTTGGTGCCTAGTTCTTTATCGAATCTAGTCAAGATGATTTTGTTTAGTTCGTTGTCTTTTAATATGTCTAAGGTTCTTGGGGCGTGGGTGGTAACGATAATTTGTTTGTCTTCTGATTCTTCTTTTAAGAAAGTTAGTATTTTTCTATACTGGTCTGGATGTACACCTATTTCTGGCTCTTCTACAAAGCAAATACCTTTAGTTAGGGTGACTTCCGATATTATATAAAATAGCCTTTTCGTACCATCAGAAAGCATGTCCCAACTTAACCAACTATCCTCAACTAAGAATTCAAACTCTAAATTTATAAAATAAGAGAAATGCTTCTTCTTAGCAGTAAATCCTTTGTCAACTCGAATTTGTTTTATTGGTGAAAATTTTCTTAGATTTCTTTTTAGTCCATCGTTTATGGTTAGTCTTTCTAAAAAAAGATCACGGTTAGTTAAGAATTCATCAGAATTTGAGCCAAAAAAGTTATTGAATACAAATTCACTTATAAATTTAGGATAGGAACTAATACCATTAATATTTAGAGAAAAATTTTGCACACTTATCTCTAGTGATAATTTAGAATCAAATCCTACCATCTTTCTGGGTAAGGTAAAAGGAATAAATGTAGCTCGTGAAG
>JALZWC010000226.1 GCA_023300255.1 Saprospiraceae bacterium
GAATAAAAGTAATATCTATTTTCTGGTTGGTAGAGAAAATCTAATCTATCCAGTATTTGCCGTTTCTCATATTCGGAAAGATTTAACTGTTGTTCCACTACTTCTCTATTTTCATAAGTATAGGCTCGAATAAATTGATTCGTACTACGTACACTTAAATGATATTGTAGTTTTCCTTTCAAAAACTTATATGCAAAATTAGGCGTATCAAAATCAAAAGTTCCAAAGTCATATATTTTATCGACCCGATTTTCTTTATCTAGCACTCTAATTGCGGAGTGTCCAAAGATCGAATAAATTTCATTTCCAGGAGCACAGGTTAGAATACTAATCTCCAGGCTATCATTAGCGTAGCACATTTGATTGATCATTAGTAATACTAATAGGATACGCTTCATCTTCATTAATTAGTTGACAGGATTTTCAAAGTAATTTTTATTTAAAAATTAATTCGTAGAAGTTATTTCCACATAAAAAATACAATCCCAATATAAAGAATAGTTTTCTATTTTTTTATTTATTACTCGGTGTTCAACTAAAGTCGATCAAAAGCTGGAGCGTCTATGAGTATTTATTTGCTTTAGGTTCGTTGGCTACTACGCTTCGATTTGCACTTGATACTTGTGCTTGTGTACTTCAAAAAAAATCATGATTCCTCTTATTTCAACGACATTCCCCAAAGGGGATTGGATATGAATAATACTTCTAATCCCGTAGGGATTGAATAGGAATAACCCCGTATGAAATGCGGGGAAAGAACAGTATGAATTCTATATCCCAATCCTGAAGGGATTGAATATTATCTCAACTATATTATCTTTACCCACAAATCTATTCACCTAATCCAACTAACATGAGTACTTATACCCAACTCCTCTATCAAATTGTTTACAGCACCAAAAACAGAAAACGGACACTCTCTAAAGAAAATCGTGAAGCTCTTTTCAAATACATTTGGGGCATCTTAAAAAATAAAAAATGTCACCTTTATCGAATCAATGGCGTGGAAGACCATTTACATATTGTCACTCATATTCATCCGATGGTTGCTTTAGCACCTTTGGTTAAAGACATCAAAATAGCTTCTTCTTCCTACATTAAGGACAATAAACTGTTCCCCAATTTTGGTGGCTGGCAAGAAGGTTATGCCGCTTTCACCTATTCTATTGATGCTAAAAACAACCTGATTGAATAGGTGAAGAATCAAGAGGCGCATCATCAAAAAAAGACTTTCAAAGAAGAATTGATTGAGTTACTTACAGAGCATGGGATTGAATTTGATGAAAAATATTTGGATTGAGATGTTTATATTCAATCCTTTCAGGATTGGGACATGGGATTTATACTATTCTTTCCCCGTATTGCATACGGGGTTATTCACATTCAATCCCTACGGGATTTGAGATATAAAATTCATACAGTCTTTTTCTACGCATTGCACACGAGATTATTCCTATTCTAATACTCTTAGATTTTATAAATCTGAAGAATTTGAATACTCTACATCTTGTATAAAGTAATTTAATTTTTTCACTATAAAAATCAAAATATGAATAATAAAAAATTAAGTCTCACCCTAAAAATAAATGCTATCTTTTCTTTGGTAAATGGTTTAGCTATGCTGTTTTTTTATAAGCAAATCGCAGCCTTTATGAATTTTGAATATCCTCAAGTACTACTGGCTATCGGTATTATTTTAATAGGTTTTGCAGCCTTAGTTTATAGAACAGCAGTAGCAAGTACTATTTCTAAAAAGCTGGTTAAATTTATTATTATCCAAGATTGGTTATGGGTAGTGGGTAGTGTTTTAATTATTGTTTTACAAGCATTTAGTATTAATCGAATAGGCTTTATTGTCATTGGAGTCATAGCTTTAATTATAGCAGATTTTGCTATTTTTCAGCAACGATATTTAAAGACTGCTTAATTATAACGAGAAATCTTTCCAATTAGGTGATTAGTATCTGATCAAAAGGATTAACCATAAAAGAAGCGGCTTATTCTATATCAGAATAAGCCGCCTTTATAGCTAGTTATTTTTAAAAACCAGTTAAGAAAAAGTAGACCAGTATAATTCTTCAAGCATTGATTGTCAACGCCCTAATACTTATTACTTCTTACCTTCTACTTCTTACTTACTTCTCCAGTTTCGCTATACGATCTGCCTGCTTTTGCAATTGCTCATTTTGCTGAATAACATACAGTGTCAATTCCTCAATCTTTTGCAATAAGCCCATACTGAAAGTACTCATATCCAAGCCATCTTTCAACATTTCTTTGCCTGAAGGAATACCTGGTAAGTGCTTGTTTTTAGCAACGAATTCGCTAACAGTATCCAATTGCGGTAAAGCATAGTTTGTATCAAAAACAAAATCAGCAGGCTTTAATGCCTTGCCGTTCATTTTGATTGAACCCGTTTCTCCATCTAATTGAATAGTCGCTTTGCCTCTCTTATTCTTTATCACCACATCGCCATCTGTTCCAGCGCCACCTAAACTGATGTTACCATC
>JALZWC010000227.1 GCA_023300255.1 Saprospiraceae bacterium
ATATAATTTAATCCTGCTGTTCGATTTTCTTTCCAACGTTTTATGATTCTACCAGTATCATCTCTCAATACTAACTCTACTTTACTAGTACCTGGAAGATAGAATTCAATAGTTGTTTGACCATTAAAAGGATTCGGTTTATTTTGGAATAATTCGAAAGCGTCAACTGTGTTAATTTCGGTGAATGAAAAAGCTACAGATAATTCGTTCCCATGTTGATCATACGCCTCCGTGACTGTCGGATTATTTTGGAGCCGTAGGACCTCACTTAAACGTGCTGTTTGATTTGCAGTGACTTGTAAAGTGAATAACTGATTATTAGTAGGATCACTTACAGTCGTATTCCAACTAGCAGTGAGTAAGCCTTCGTTTAATCGGTGTAGCCCAAAATGCTCTGATCCCATTATGCCAGCTTGTACATTAGTTACCGATAAATCATTGTAAGCTAAAGTAAACTGATATCCTTGAATATCTTTTATTTGCTCGCTAGTAAAAGTGATATCATAAGCTTTTCCAGCTTGTAACATTTGATCCGCTATTTCAATAGTAAATATTTCTTTGTTACTTCTAGAAGTTGATTTTTGTAAACTACTAGCTTGAGCACTACCATTAATATCTCCAATTTTGATAGCTAAGAAATTGCTGTTTTTATTTTGATGTAAACCAATAATCGTACTGAATTCTTCCAAGTCTTCACTAAGCGGAGTAGTACCGTCAATAGTATAATCTGCTGCTAAGAAACGCCAGCTTGTATTATTAACAAACTGTTTGTCTAGTCCTAAAATGATTTTTCTCAATTGGACAATATCAAATGTAGTAACAGTTCCAGAAGTATTAACATCTGCAGCTATCCATTGATAAGGATTGTTGAAAGGTTGAATCCCTAATATATGTTTTGTCATTAGCACTAAGTCAAAGGTACTTACGCCATTTAGTGGGTTCGTATCTTTTTTAGGGATAATCGTATAATCGGCGTTCATCGGTAATTCAAAAGAATAAGTACCATCCGTAGTTGTGCTCATTTGTCCCATTAACAATTCTTCGTGGTCTATTGAAGTAATATCTACGCTTTGTACGGTATTGCCTTTCCAGTCAGTAATTACACCACTCACCATAGCGGTGTTGCCTGCTTCTATTGCAGAACATGCAGCTAAATTATCTTGGACATCTATATAGGTCTTTACGAAATTCCAATCTCCATTTTCATCAATGATATATAAATAAACCTCTTGTAATCCAACATACTCACAAGTGAAAATTATATTTTCAGGTAGTTCATAAATAGCATCCAATTGATTTGGAGATTTATCAGATACACTTGGATGCCAAATTCTTGATACTAAACTCCCATTATTCAAACACTCGTCTAAACTATTGTGCGCAAAATCATTTGCCCATACTTGTATCATTCCTGTGCGCATTAGATCTATAGATAATCCATGGATCGCATAAATAGTAGGCTTCGTACAATCTGTTGTTGTTGCACCTGGGAAAGAAGGAGTTGCTTCTGGATCAACATCAGAATCTACATCTACAACGGGTACATCAGGAATAGCTGCTTCTGGACAACTATCGTCTAAGAAGCAAAGATTACTAACAGACATTTCCTCATTTGATCTGCTACTAGCAGCTTGAATATTTTGATCACCATTGGCAAAATTCAATTGGTATCCTTCCCCATCTTTGTGTTGTCCTTTTAAGGTATAGACATGTAGTCCGTCATCATTGACTCCCGCATAATTAATAGGTGTACCATTAGGAAAACTTCTTAATGGGAATCCCATTTGATAGAACCCTGAATTATCAGAGAGTATCCAATTGTCGTTAGCAGAATAAGAATAGATCGTTACGGTTTCTCTGAATATAAAACCACCATCACAATTACAAGGATTCTCAATCTCAACATAAGGTTGAAGAACCTCTATTTTAATGCTGCCAGATTCTACACATCCATAAGTAGAATTTATCCGTTGGAAATGGTAGACCGTTGTCTCGGTAGGTGCTACATCAATAGTAGCACAGCCACTGCAGAGCACCCCTCCATTAGTTAACCATTGAATATTACCTGAACTACTTGTAAGGGAAATGGTTTCTCCATTTACAATAGTAGCAGCAGAAGAGTTAACTGCTAAACTTCCACATTGACCAACATACGCATCTATTGTTAATTGATCTTCATTTGGTTCTAAACAGATGACTTCCGTTATTCCATTTCGCTCGGCTAAGTTGCCAACAGGCAGATCTGCTACTGGAAATAAATAACCAGAAGGTCTTATAAATTCTACAAAGTATTTTCCAATCGGTAGATTACTGAAATTATATTTCCCAGCATCGTCAGTTGTCGTTGAAGTTAGTGGCGTATTTTTATTATCTATTGTGTATAAATTGACGGTTACATTATTCAATGGAGAAAATTGATTTCCTGTTATATCTTCATTGACGCATCCTGCGATTTGGCCTAAGGAAATACAAGAAGAATTGACAACACAGATATCTTTATCATTATGATGTTCCGTCACTTGTATTCTAAAGAATTGATCCGTAGTTGTTTCATTAATTTCATAAGTACTAGCTGTAGCGCCGACTATATCAGAAAACCCTTCGGCACAATTAATCGGACTAGACTGCCATTGATAACTCATGGTATTAGAAGAAACAACAGAAGCATCAACTGTTAATACTTGATTCGGATAGGTAACCGCTTGAATAGCTACTGTAACTTCTGAGATAGAGCAGGGCATAGGTAATACGGTTACAGTGATCCAGCTTTCATGCGTACAATTATAGTTATCTTGGCCATCCCATTGTATTGTATAAGTGGTGGTGCTACTTGGTGTTAAAGTAACCGTTTGACAATTGGTACAATCAATACTAGTAGCTGGTAGCCAGAGATAATCTCCTGGTTCTGTAATAGAAACAGTGACAGAATCTCCCTCATAAATTTCAAAATTTCTATGCCCAAGACCAATACCATAACATTTAGCTAAGAGTGCATCTACGTCTAATTTATCTTCTCCAATACCCAAGCATATAACATCTGTAAATCCATTTCTAGCTGTTAAATTTCCAACAGGTAAAGCTGTATTTGGCAAAATAAAATCTGTAGGTTCTGTAAAGGCTACAAAATATTTTCCGTCAGATAAATCATCAAAAAGATACTTGCCATCTAAATTAGTTGTAGTAGTAGCAATTGGATTAAGCGTATCTCCTTGTGCATATAAATTAACAAGAATATTGTCCATTGGTGTGCTGCCGTCATTGGCTAAAGCATCTCTATTTAAATCCTCTCTGACACAACCTCCTAATGAACCAATAGGTAAGCCATTACAAAGATCAGTTTCATAACATAAATTACTAATTTGCAAGTCCTGTGTTCCATTGGTGAATTTAGTAGTATAGCCAATAGAATCTATATGAATTCCTTCCATGTTATAGATGTGAAAGCCATCTGCATTTATTCCTCCGTAAGTCATAACGGTTCCAAATGGAACGGTTATAGAAGGATCATTTCGATCATATAAACCAGTACCATCGTAGTAAGTCCAAGTTTCTCCTTCAGAAAAAGAGTAGATGGTAATAACTTCTCCAAATTGTTTATTACCCAAACAATTACATGGATCAGATAAATCGATAAATGCAGTTGTGATCGTTAGTTGAGCTTCATCTCCTGCACAAGCAATTTTATCTATTGAGCGGACGGTATAAACAATACTAGAATCTGCAGTAATTTTGAAAACAGAACAAGTATCGCAATCTTCATAGCCAGGTATAGTAGGTGTCCATTCATAATTGCTTCCGCCAGTTATAGTTACACAAATTTCTTGTCCTCCAAATACTCTTGCTTCTGTTATAGATAATTCAGTGGTATAACATTGTTCAATGAGCGCATCTACCGTTCTAACATCTTCACCGATTCCTACGCAAATAACCTCTGTGTATCCAGCTCTATCTGTCAAATTGCCAACAGGCAATGTAGACAAAGAAAGTAAATAACTTTCTGGTGCTACGAAGGAGACAAAGTACTTTCCATCAATCAAGTTATCAAATAAATATTTACCGTCAATATCTGTTAAAGTTGAATCAATTGGATTAATGGTATCTCCTTGTAAGTATAAATAAACAGGAACATCGAATACAGGAGGTAATCCATCATTCGCTAAACCATCTCTATTAAAATCTTCATTAACGCAACCACCTAGAGATGCAATAGGTAAACCATTACAAAGATCCGTTTCAAAACAAGAATTACTAATTTGTAGCTCCTGTGTTCCATTGGTGAATGTGACATTATAGCCAATAGAATCTAAATGAATACCTTCCATATTATAAATGTGAAAGCCATCTGCATTCACTCCTCCATAAGTCATAGCAGTTCCAACAGGAACGTTTACGGAAGGATTATTTGGATCATATAAACCTGTACCCTCAAAATAAGTCCAAGTCTCTTCTTCAGAAAAAGAGTAGATAGTAATAACATCTTCAAATTGTTTATTACCCAAACAACTGCATGGATTAGATACGTCGATGAATCCAGTTGTAATAGTTAGTTGAGCTTCGTTTTCTGCACAAGCAGTTTCCCCTTTTGAACTTACCGTATAAACTCGACTTGAATCGGCAATGATTTTGAAGACGGTACAAGTGTCGCAGTTTTCATAACTAGGTAGAGTAGGCGTCCATTCATAATTACTGCCACCAGTTACGGTGACGCAAACTTCTTGTCCTGCAAATACGCTTGCTTCGGTTATAGATAATTCAGTGGTATAACATTTTTCTAATAAGGCATCATAAACTAAATCTGATTCTCCAGATTCTAAACAGATAATATCGGAATAGCCATCTCTAATAATCATATCGCCTATCGGCGTAAATCCAGGAGCAAAATTGAAATCTATTTCTGGTATAAAGTTAACATAGTATTTTCCCGCAGGGAGACTATCAAAAAGATATTTGCCATCTGCATTAGTGACTGTTGTTTGGATCGGATTAATAGTATCATTCTCTGTAAATAAATTTACTACAATATTTTCCATAGCTGTATTTCCATCATTGGCGATACCATCTCTGTTTACATCTTCTCTCACACAACCGCCTAATTCACTCAAAACATTTATACTAATAGCAGCAGTATGTGGACATTCATTTTCTTGACCAGTCCAAGTAAGGGTATAGTTAATAGTAGTATCTGCAGTGAAACAAACTAATTGGCAAGTATCACAATCTAATCCAATACTTGGCGTCAATTTATAGTTGATTCCTTCAGCTAAGGTCATACAAAATAGATCACCAACAATAAGACTTGTATCGGTTATTGCCAATTCTGTATGAACGGTATCTATACAAGCTATAACAGGTTCAGGTATATCGAAGGTCATACCAGTAAGAAAAGACATTATTTGATTTCTTGAATCAAAATCATGGAAACCATCTGCATCCCCTTCTATTCCTGACCCGTAATCGTCATAGGTGAATTTGATTTCTTTACCAATATTGTTAGGATTATAAACTTGTATATTCCCATCTGGATCAGACGAAGGTATTCTTCCATCATCAGATACATCTGGGATATTGTTTCCATTAACATCTGTGAATTGAGAATAAAATTCGGTAGCATTCACTTGATGAATAGCAGCAGGATTAGGAAAACTATATTGGTTATCTGTACCACCTGAAAGGAAAGTAATTCGATCAATATAGGAATACCGACAACGATAATCATTAGGTTCTCCTAGATCAAAACAAGTACTAGTTTCTAAAGAGGATTCAAAATTATAGTCCATATCTCCGACCTCGTAAGTGGTATTGACGAAATCTTCTCCGTTATCTAGTTCCAGAGAGAAAGTCATCTTTGTAGATGGATCTCTGTGGTACGTAATGGGATCACTACCGGTACGTCCATCAATAGAATAGACTAATGCAGTCTTACCGCCAGAGGTATTAATTTTAGTAGAAGATTGTTGGAATTTAGAAGCACTGGTAAGTGCATCTAAAGGAAAATTTATAGGAGTATTACCGCTTGGTCCGCCTTCGATTTCCATATTGATAATATAATCGAAACCAGCATCAGTTATTGTATCAGAACTTAATAATACATCCCCAATAATTTGTACTTTATTGGAATCAATCCAAGTAAAAGTAGGTGGAGCTACATCAAAATCAATGATGTATTTTGATGATGGTGGGAAATCATTGATTCGTAAAGAGATGTTTGATGCTTTATGCCTATCCTCCTTGTGGGACATGGGTAAGCCACTTGCTATGTTGGTAAATAACATAGTCAGTAGGCTAAAAAGCAGTAATACTTTTTGCATGGTGTAAAGATGTTGTGGGCTATAATACTTGTGTTAGTAGTTTGCCCTAAAATGATTCTCTATTATTGAAGTTAGTTATGAATGTATCAATTCATTGTTTTAGCAACAACAAAACAAGACCGTCCAATGACGGAAGTATTGTTAGGTCCTAAACAACTTCTATATAATTCTAGCCTTCTAAAATAGAAGACTGGAAAAAGTAGTTTTATTCAAACAAAGAGGGACAGGAATAACTAAAACAAAGGGGATAATTGTTGAAAGGAGAATAGGGAGTTAGTTAAAGTATATGGATTTAGTACATACGGAAATAAATTAACTAAGTGTAGTCAATTAATAATAACAATTCCATTATGTAATGCGGGTTGCATACTAAGATGAGTAATAAACCCTTAATGATCTCTTATAAATTAAATATGCCAGTACAAAAAAGGGGAAAGGGAGAAGGGAGAAAGGGAGATTTTGGAAGGATCTATAAAGAAACAAAAGTAAATTAGTTCTTCATGACAACAAATGTAAGTGGATACAGGATTAAAAACTATGTAGAAGTGTTTATTTTTGTGACGGGGTAAGTTTATGGATTTGGCGATTTTACTGCCAAATCCATAATTTTTATCTTATTATTAATCGCATCCCTCTGTTGATTTTTTCACTTCTTAAACCATTCATTCGCATTAGTTGGTCTGATGAAAGACCATAACGTTTAGCAATACCATAGATTGCTTCTCCAGCTATAACCGTGTGATACTTTTGATTAGTTGTTGCTGGTTCAAGTAAAACGGTTGTAACAGGTTGTTTTTGATTATAATAAGTAGATTGATTTATTCTATTAGATTTAGCAGCGTCATAATCATCAAGAGCTACACTACTAGGAGGAGCAGTTGATTCAGAATTTTGATACTCATTTCTATAATTTGACCTTAATTCTGGGCGCTGCTTTATTTTACCTTTATCTAGTTTAATTCTTTCTCCTAGAGCAGGTTGACTTCCCATTGGCATTCTATTCTTTGCATATAGCTCATTTAATAATAATCCGTAGGTTGCTGCAATGTTTTCCATTGTTTCCCCCGTTTGTACAATATGATATTTATCGCCGTTCAAATAATTTTTTTTCTTAGCTTCTAAAAATACGGACATTCCTTCTTTGAGTCTTTGACTATTATTTTTAATAGATTCATTGAAATTAATAATATCTTTTACGGAGACATTATATCGCTTCGCAATTATTAAAGGGGAATCGTTATATCTTGCATAGACCACTATTGAACCATTAATATAAGTATAATCATCCGCAAAGTCAGACATACTAGTTTCTTCAGAAGAAGTACTAAGCCAACTATCTTCATCTTGCATAGCAGTTGTGGTTTCTTGATAAGTCGGTCTACGTCGGCTGTTATTTGGTTCAGCGTAAGGTTGTGTTATTGGTTCTTGATAAGTTGGTCTGCGTCGGCTGTTATTTGGTTCAGCGTAAGGTTGTGTTATTGGTTCTTGATAAGTTGGTCTGCGTCGGTTGTTATTTGATTCAGCGTATGGTTGTGTTATTGGTTCTTCGTAAGTCCTACGACGATTAGATGTTGGATAATCTGTTTTGTATAGGTCTTTATATTTTGCATCCATAGCATTTCTTGGACCTGATTGCTGTTTGTTAGTTCTCTGATTATATGTAGGGGTAGAAGTAGAAGTATATCGCTCTGCTCTGGTTGGATAAGAAGAACGACCTGCTTCCTCATAATCCCGACCTGCATAACTATCATTCAGTTGTTCTTCTAGCTCTCTTTTCCACGAAGCATTTTCTTCTGAGAATTTAGATTTATGATCTGTAATATCATTTTCTAAGTTAGCTAATTGGTTTTCTATATTGATTCGAGTTCGCTCTTCTTTTGCTTTGAGATGGTCGATTATTTGATCGTCCTGATGATCAAAAGTAGTGGGAATATCTTCCTCCTCTATTTTATGATTTGATTCATCAGCAATCTCTGGATCATAACCCAAGGCGATATTATCATAAGCATCTAGATTATACTTCTCAATCATATTGATTAAGGTAAGATCGTACGTCTCATTGTTGGTGTATTCTAGTTCCATTAAGCGTTCTGCCCAAAGCACATAATTGCTGCTTTTGAGTTGGAATAGAGATTTATAATGAGGGTCTTTTTTTAAAATATTTGTATGCGCAATAAAGGAAGTTATTGGATTGTCGTAGACCTTATAGCAGGACTCAAATTTTTCGCCTGTTGCAAAATCCACTTCTGTAACTCGATGCTTTGATCCTTTCCATTTGCTATCACAGAGAATACTAAAATGGTTGTTATGGTCTATCGCTAATTCACTTCTACCTCCTTCTGATTCTAAGATGGCTTGAGCTAATTTGATACTAGCAGGATAACCTGTGCGTATCATTTCTTCGATAGCAATATCTTTATAATCCTCTACATAAGAGTTGTAATGTACACCGCCACAGGCTTGTAGGAGGTACAGAATGGTAATAACTACAGCTATTACTAACGGCAAGGTAAATTTTAAGAGTTTCATAGCAATTTAATCTTCAATCCAATTTATAAGAAAAGGTAGCTTAGACCTCTGGTCTGAGTAGGTTCGATGTGCTACTCAGACCAGAGGTCTAAGCTACTTTATGGATTTTATATAATTTATTTAATTCGTAAAGTCATTCCAGTACGTATCGTAGTAGACTGCAAGTTGTTCTGAGACATGATTTTTTCTACAGTTATATCATATTTTTTGGAAATACGCCATAGCGTCTCTCCTTTGATAACTGTATGATAGATAGTAGATTGAGAATTGGGTGTGGAGTTTTGGTAAGTATCTTCCTGAAGGATCGTTCCTGTTTCAGGAGGAGTAATTGAAGAATTAGTCTTCTGTATAGACGTATTATTTGAAGGATTGGTACGAAAACGAGGACTTTTTTTTGCTTTCCCTCTTAAATTAATACGTTCCCCAGTAGCAGCTTCTTTACCTAAGGGTATTTTATTTTTCTTATATAGTTGATCTAAGCGAAGCCCATATAATTGAGCAATGTCGTAGAGCGTTTCTTCTTGTTGTACAGTATGATACTTCTTTTTTCCTCTAAAACGCTTTCTTTTCTTCTGTATAAATACAGGTGTTTCTTTTTTTAAAGATTGGCTCTTCGCCGTGATTTGTTCGTTATACGAGACAATACGATTAGAGGAAGTGTTTAGTCGTTCTGCAATAGAGATAGGGGTATCTCCTTCTTGGGCATAGACCATTTTAACATCATTGATATAAATATAGGCTACCTCTTTTTTGACGATAGGTTGATTAGGATAGGAGGAAGAAGGGAAATTGGTATCATACTGATACAATTTATACTCTTCTATAAGCTTAATCAATTTTCGATCATAAGTTTTACTAGTAGCGTATCCTGCTTTTTTTAATCCTTTAGCCCATTTTTTATAGTCTGTTGAGGATAGTTGGAATAAGAATCCATACCTTTTGGAATTATATGTTAAAAAATCAGAATGATCTAAATAAGAAGTCTGGCTATTCTTATATTTTCTAAAAC
Source organism: Saprospiraceae bacterium (assembly GCA_023300255.1). GTDB lineage: Bacteria > Bacteroidota > Bacteroidia > Chitinophagales > Saprospiraceae > JAFMDF01. The sequence goes on from JALZWC010000227.1 coordinate 9,847, forward strand.
AAGATTTTACTAGTTTTCCTCTTTTATAGTCATCATCTTTTCGATAATAAGTTTTCCCATTCCATTGTTTACCACCGCATTTTATTCCAAAATGATTATTGGCTTTTTGGGCTAAGGTACTTCTACCTGCATTCGATTCTAATAATCCTTGTGCCAATGTGATACTCGCAGGTATACCCGCTCGATGCATCTCTTGAATAGCGATCTGCTTATACTGCGCTATATATTGATGGAATGCATCACTGGCAGATAGAATCGAAGAACTCACTAGTAAAAAAAATAGACTATAAATTATTCTTTTCATAATAAGATAGATTTACTTTTAGTTTTTATAAATTTGCTGTCTAAATAAAGACGAAAGCAATACATTGTTTCTTTAGATGGCTTATATTGCCATCGATTTCCATTCGCTTTACCCCAACTTTCCTTTTCAGTAACCCTAGTAACAACGAAATAATAAGTCCGTCATTTGTATGAGGTTATTGTTTTGCCGTTACCTATAACCACAACGATTAAAAAAATTAATCATGTCTAAACTACTAGTTAATACTTTATTAATAGTTGTAATACTATTTTATTCTTGCAAAAATACATCTAATCCATTAGCCACTGATAAAAGCACGGAAACATCCGTAGCAGTTGATACGGTAGCTACGGCCCCAACTCCTGCTACGCCTACGGTAACAGAAATTTATACTTGGGTGAATGAACTTCGAATGAGAGAAGAAGCGACAACCAATAGTCCTATAGTCGTCACTTTAAAAGAAGGAGATCCATTAGATTTTGCTGGTGAAAAATCTGACTTTACCGAAAAAATTAGTTTACGAGGTACTTTGTTTGATGAACCTTGGTTGAAAGTAACCACTAAAACAGGAAAAGAAGGTTGGGTATATGGTGGCGGTGTGAAATTTTATAAAGTGGGAGCAGATAAATCAGGGACTCCTTATGATGATTGTTTGAAATTAGAAAAGGCGAGACAAATTTCCCAAGCTACAAAATGCTTTGAAAGAGTACAATTTAGAGAATTAAAAAATAATGCATCTAGAGTAACAGCGTCCGCTGGTGGAATCGATTTTTCCCTTTTAAGTGGAGAGCAGTTAAGTCTACAAAATATAGGTAGAGATACCGTCTATGATTTTAGATATTATATTAAAGAGATGGGTTTTTTCGCAGTATTAGCCAATTATAGAGATTCTAGTGAATATGTATTAGTGAATGATAAATCTGGAGAATTAGTAACTATGAAGGGATATCCTAAAGCTTCTCCAGAAGGGAATCATATTGTAGGTGTTGGTACAGATTGGAAAGGACGGGGAGATTTCAATGGTATTCAGATTATGAGTTATGATACGGGAAATTTTGAAGTGGCTTTTGAAGAAAACCTAGTAGGATATAATCCTGTTATACCTAAATGGATAGATGATAACACGCTACAGATTACATTATTAGATGAATCG
>JALZWC010000228.1 GCA_023300255.1 Saprospiraceae bacterium
GGTCGTTTAAAGCTAGACATTTTTTCTTCTAAGGAATGCTAAAAAACTAAGCATAGCTGGGCTATGGTTCTTTTTTTAGGATTTCTTAGAAGGAAAAAGAGCAGTTTAAAATGGCTAATTTATTCTTACACTTTGCCTTAGTAACGATGAAATAATAAGTCCGTCAAGTTGGGCGAGTTTATTTTGCCTCCAGTTTTTCCCTGCTTGCGTGCCTACCAAGGCGCAGGGAAGAAATTAGTAACAAAATAAGCGACTCAAGAATGTACATTTATTCTCACACCATTACTAAACAACTATTTAAAAATATCTTTTCCCGCTATTTTTGACATGTTTATCAACGTAGTTGATACTATTTGTGAAATTTCTTTATAGCCTTGCTATTGGTGTTTCTAGGTATTGGTTTGTGGTTTAGCAAGAAGAAAAATAATCAATAAGAGTTTTTCTCGATTATAATTGTTTGTGCAACTAAATTTTTCTATAATTTTTGCCAACGAAATGCTCAAATATTCTTATTGTTGTACCTATGCGAGTAAAAGTAAAAAATATCCCAGGAGATATAAGATTGACAGATTATTGTGCAAAGCATTTTCCTATACTAGGTAGTCGTTCTGCGGCAAAAAAAGCTATTAATGGCGGAAATGTTTTCGTAAACAATAGAAGATCTTTTGAGACAGATCTAGTAAGTAATGGAGATGTAATTGTCTTAAAAAAGCCTAAAAGAAGAAATGTTAAAATAGAGAATATACCTATTGATGTAGATATCATCTTCCAAGACGAATACCTTGTGGTTGCCAATAAACCAGCGGGTATAGCAGTCAATGGAAATAGAAATAAAACATTAGAAAACATAATTGCTAAGATTGCTAATAGAAGCTTCGAAGAAGACGCATTAGATCAACCTGTAGCTGCTCATAGAATTGATGTTCCTACTAAGGGTTTAGTAATTTTGGCTAAAACGAAATCCGCCTTAATAAGTATCAATAAAGCTTTTCAAAACAATCAAGTACAGAAAGCTTATATAGCAGTAGTACACGGTGATTTGAGTGGGGAGGGACGTATAGAAACGCCGATTGATGGTAAATCGGCTATCACTGAATATAAAAGCTTATCCGTTGTACCATCAAAAGTATTTGGGCATTTAACTATGCTTCGATTAGCATTAATTACAGGACGAACACATCAATTACGCATACATTTAAAAGAGAAAAGGCATTTGATAGTAGGGGATAAGCAATATGCTGGACCGCAAAGGACTATCCTAGGTAAAGGTTTATTTCTCTGTTCCTGTGAGTTGTCTTTAAAACACCCAAAAACAAATAAACAATTAAAGTTTGAGATTGAACCACCCAACCGGTTTAGTCGGTTATTAGAGCGAGAAGGAAATAGATTTAGGAAAGAGTGATAAGGATAGAAATATACTTTTTGAAAGTAGGGAGCCTGAGAGGCTCCCTTAACCCCAAAAAACCAAATGAAAACAATTTCTTAATGTATTATGTATATAATATTATTTTTCTTTGATGGTCGCAATGTAAAACTATTTTTTTAATATTATTGCATTATTTTTCAAAATATTAAAAATAATATGATGATTTGTTCATAAAAGTCTATGGAGGACATATTAGTGCTTTTATTCTTTAGTATTTTATTGATTACTAGATAATATAGATTATTTATTGTGTAGATTAATTTTTTTGTTTTACTTGATATAGGAATGGTGTAAGAATAAATGTACATTTTTGAGTCGCTTATTTTGTTCCTAGTTTCTTTTTTTTAAACGGAAGTGTTATTGATGTAGTCGTTCGGAATTTGAACCTACCTACTTTGTAGGTATTGAATTGAATAATCCATAAAAAGAGCTACTTAAATAAGATATCAAATGAAAATAGTCAGATTGATTTTGTTATAAAGAATACTATTTATTCAAAAAAATGGACATGTTTATCAAACGTAGTTGATACTATTCGTGAAATTTCTACCACTAATGCAGACAAGTTTATCAAAATAGTTGAGACTTCTTGCCTTTCCATGGAGTTAGAGAAGCGACGAATAGGCTTTAAGAACTCTTGCTTTTCTAGTAGCCATCTCACGGAGTTCGCAAAGCTTTGAGAAACCCGTGAGATGGCTACTAGAAGAGCAAGGTTTCTTAAAGCGGTTCGTCACATTAAAAAGGGTCAACTAATTTTTGTCTATAGCTCGCTCCTAAAATTCGTGCATTAGTGGTAGACATTTCATAAATAGTATCAACTATGTTGATAAACAGGTCATAAAAATTTAACTACTTAAAAGTGCAACGTACGAAATTGGTATCGTAAAATAAAATAAACTACCTTGATTAGTATTGTGTTCTATACCAATGTTACCACCCATATTATTTATAATTTTTTTACAAGTAGAAAGACCTAACCCAGATCCTTCATAATCTTGGTGGTTTTGTAAACGGCTAAACATCTGAAATAATTTATGGTGATATTTTTCATCTATACCAATTCCATTATCTTGAAAAGAGATCTTAATACAATCGGTTTCTTTTTGATTTGAGATAATTATTGTTGGATTTTCAGAAGCATTGTATTTGATACCATTCTCAATAATATTTTTAAAGACAATTAACATTCTAGTTTTGTCATATTTGATAGCAGGTAAGGGAGTCGTTATTTTAATTAGTGCATTTTTTTCTGTCAGATAAGCTGCAATCATTATTTTTATCTCTGCGACTAATTCATTCAAATCTACTATTTCTAATTCTTGATTCTTTTTATCTAATATGGAGTATTCTAATACATTCTCTATTAAATTCATCATCCTTTTACCATTATCTAGAATATATTCAAGATGTATTTTACTTTCTTTATTTTGGCTAGTAGCAATCTCTTTATTTAGAAGGTTTGAAAAATTGATGATGGTAGATAAAGGTTGCTTTAAATCGTGCGAAGCCATGTACGCAAATTTCTCTAACTCTTTATTAGATTGTTCCAGTTCTTGTGTTCTATTTTTTACTTCTGTTTGAAGAGTTTGGTTAAATTTCTTCTTCTGATAAAAAGCCCCAAAAAGAATTAATAATCCCATTAAAAAAAAGGTAGTGATAAAATAGGAATATCTACTTCGACTTTGTTCCTTTAAGACTTCTAGGGCGAGTTCTTGATTCTCTTTTTCTTTTTGCTCCGACTCAAATTTGACCTGTAGATAAGCTGTTTTCTGTAGTTTTTTCTTGTCTTTAAGTTTTTTGACGGTTTCTTCTTTTTTTAATAGATATTGATAGGCTTTATCAGTATTTCCCATTTCAAAAAGGGTAGTCTGTGCATTTTCATAGATAGAACTAATAAAGTTAAGATCATTAGTGTCTACTTTAGCTAATAAGGTTTCATAAGTAGTAAGTGCTTTTGTATATTTCTTTTGATGAGTTAATAATTGGGCTTGAAAGACTAGACTAGCATTTAATGTAAAAGGGTCATTACTATCTTGAATTAATAGTTTATTTTTTTGATAAATCTTTTCTGCCTCGTCTATCTGTTCTTGTTCTAAAGCAATTTGTCCTTGTAGGAGTAGAAAATCAGGCTTTAGACGATCAATTTTTTGTTCCTTCAAAAATTGTAAACCACTCACAATAGTTTTTTCTGCCTCAACTAATTGATTAGATGCTACATAAGCTTCACTTAGTTCATAATCAATTAGGGAGTAGGTACTTGGTCTTAATTTGTATATTTTTCTTAATTCAACTAATTCTAAAAAACTCTTTATGGCACTTTTATAGTCATTTTCATCGCTATATAATTGACCTAATGAATAGAGACTTTGTACAATAAGGGAAGAATCTTTTTGGATCCGCCCTTTTTCTAAAATTTGATAATAGGCTTTTTGAGCAGATTCGTGGTCCCCTAGTGTCATGTAAGTATAAGCTCTAATATAAGTAAAGTCGCCTTTATTTTTTTCTGTGATGGATTCCTCTTCTAATAGATACTCACTTTCCTTAATTAGTTGATAAGAAGCTAATAAATCGACATTGTTCAGTTCATAGTATATTTTTTGGATAGTATATTCGAATAGGTCATCATTAGTTAAGTCGTCGGAGCGCTCTTTAATTATTTCACATTTTTCAATTAATTCATCCACTAATTTAGCATCTCGGTAGAGGTATCTACTAATCGTGTCAACGTGCATTAAAAACTGTGTTCGATCAGAATTATCTTCGGGTAGATTTTGCTCAGGTTGAGCAAGAAGTAAGATGTTAACGCAAAGAAAAAGAGTTAGAAAAAAAATAGCTTTTGGGTACATCTTAATATTTATACATTTGAATGTTTTTTACGAAAATATGACGACAATGTTTGTAATTGAATGAGCCTAGAGTAGGAGGACAAAATAATGTACTAAATGTTTACAGAATAGTATTATGTCAATGGAGCTAGAATAGACTGACAATCAACTAAATAAAATACGGAGTGGTTTTTATATCTAGTCACATAAATAATTAAAGTAACTTTGGCCTGATGAACTTATTCTTTCATCGTTACTAAGTTTCTATATTGTTAAGAATGACGAAATAATAACTGTCTCAACTTGGCTTGCCCTTTTCCAGTCTTAGAAATCCAAAAAAAGAGTCCATAGCCCTGCTATGCACTAGTTTTTTGGCTTCCTAAGGAATGTGTATGGAATAAGTTCGTAATTTAGGGTAGCTTATTTTGTTCTTAGTTTTTGCTTTAATGAAGGATAATTGTTGATACTTTGACTGAA
>JALZWC010000229.1 GCA_023300255.1 Saprospiraceae bacterium
TTGAGAGGATATTTCGTTAGGCAAACCAAGTCGTCCGATCACTTTGGAGTGGTCGGATGACAGATCAGCCTGTGGAAGTGATCGGACCAATTGGTTTAAATTGCCCCAACTTTGTTTTACACTCAAATAATTTGCAGTCTCTACTCTCTCAACAAAGTGGTCTCTACGCTCTCTTCTAATTTATATAAGCAGAATCAATATCCAAAGTCAAATTCTCACCACTCACCAACCGCTCTATCAAAGGCTGGATCTTAGGCAACTCATACTCAAAATAATATTTCATCGCATGTACCTTACCTTGATAAAATAAGTGCTCCTCCCCTGCTGCTTTATTATCAATCGCCGTTTGTGCGACTACTCCTTTTTTCAACCACAGCCAACTTACTGTTACAATACCGAACATTTCTAAGTATAAAGTAGCGTCCGATAAAAACACCTCTGGTCGATCCTTCATAGCTAATTGTACCAAATGCATACTTGTTTCATGGAGGGACTTGGCAGCATTTCCTAGCTTTGTTGCATAGCTTTGTAAAGCTGTATTTTTAGCCGCCCCATCAATCGTACTTTTCATTTCTTCTAGTAGCAATTTTAAAGCCCTGCCATTTTGTGCCATAATTTTTCGACCCAAAATATCCATCCCATGAATAGTCGTTGTCCCTTCATAGATCGCATTGATTCGAATATCTCGGTAATACTGCTCTAAAGGAAAATCATCGGTATAACCTGCGCCACCTAATACTTGCATCCCTGCACTAACTGATAAATTCCCCCATTCTGAAGGATAGGATTTTACTACAGGTGTTAATAATTCTAATAATAAATGAGCTTCTTCTTTGGCCTCGCCTGTTGCATTTTCGGCAATATCAGAATAGTAGGCACATAGCTGAACTAATGCAATGCCACCTTCTGAAATAGCTTTTTGAAAAAGCAACATTCGACGTACATCTGCATGTTCTATAATTAAGACTTGTGGTTGGGAGGCATCTTTATTGGAAGGATGGCGGCCTTGTGGACGCTCGTTTGCATATTGCAAACTAGCATAGTAAGCCGCACTCGCAGACCCTGATGCCATTGCACCTGTACCAATTCTAGCTTCGTTCATCATCTGAAACATATAGCGCAATCCTCTGTGTTCTTGACCAACTAAATAACCTTTACAGTTATCTTGCTCGCCCATCATGAGGTGAGCAGCTACATATCCCCTCTGTCCCATCTTACCATACAAACCAGCAGTGGTCACATCATTACTCACAAAGCTGCCGTCCTCTTGAAGGTACTTAGGTACTACAAAAAGAGAAATCCCTTTCGTGCCCGCAGGAGCACCCTCTATTCTTGCTAAGGTAAGGTGGATGATGTTTTCTGTCGTTTCATAATCTCCGCCAGATATGTATATTTTTTGTCCTTTGATTTGATAAGAGCCGTCTTCCATCAACTTAGCCGTAGTCGTTACATCTGATAAAGAACTACCTGCTTGTGGCTCTGTCAAAGCCATCGTCCCTTGCCACTCCCCTGCCATCATCTTAGGGATATATTTTTCGTTCAAGTCCGTACTACCAAAACTCCTAATTAGATTAGAAGCACCATCCGTTAATAAGGTATAAGCCGCAGCATTCGCATTGGCAGCATGCATGATTACTCTTGCAGAATTTAAAAGTAGGTTGGGCATTTGCTGTCCGCCTTGCTCATAAGTTGCATAGGTACCGATCCATCCACCCGCTCCTAGTGCCTTGATGGCTTTCTGTAAACCGGGATGTACTTTCACCTTCCCTGATGCTTCATCGTAATAAGCTTTCTTTTTATCCATCTCTCTAAAAATTGGAAAAAGATAGGTATCAGAAAGATCTTTGACGGTGTCCAAAGCCATATTATACGCTTCTTCGTCATAATCTTTAAACTTTGGTAAGCTATTCACTTTTGATAAATCTAACACTTCATGTAGCATGAATTTTAGATTGCGGAGACTTATGTATTTATTGGCCATATTATAATATTATTGGATAGGTTATATTCCCCTTGTGCTGAATAATTACGAAATAAGATCAAATATAGTTATTTGTTGATAGCTATAAAACAAGAATAAGTATAGAAAAAACTATAACAAATAGAAGACTCATTTTGTTTTTATTTTTAGTATCCGTTCAATTCTCAATGATAGTGGAACTGTAACACAACTCTCTGAGTTGTGCACAAAGCTATATATGCACAACTCAGAGAGTTGTGTTACAAAAAGTTTATTCCCCTTGTACACTAGCTTGACTCTCCAAATAAGAAAAGGGTGGATACTTTGGAGGATTATTCTCCGAACAACAAGTGGGAATACAATGCATTCTATAATCGGCATTGGCATTAAAGAAAAAAGGAATGGAATAGCGAGGTGTATCGGAATGATTGTTATTAGCAAAATGTTTAATACTGAGAAAATAATCATTCGTCCATTGGCGTAAAAGCTCTCCTGTATTGACAATGAAGGCATCTTCAATAACAGGTGCTAACATCCAATGCTTTTGTTTTTCATTATAGATAATTAAGCCTTCTTTGTCCTGAGCTAATAGCGTAATAAAAGTACTATCAACATGAGGCGCAATACCAAATTCATCTTCTTCATAATTTTTAATAGAAGGATATTTGGTCATTCTTAACCGATACATTGGTGCGGTAAATCCTTCCTTAAAGAATCCAGTATCTACCTTTAATGCTCGACAATAGATCGGCAATAGTTTTAATGCAAGTTGCTCCATTGCAGCAGCATAGGTCTCTACGTCTTTCCTAAATCCAGGTACTGCCGATTCCGCTAACCATTGATTCTCCCCTAAGCTAACATCCTTACCTCCTACTTGACGTTTTATGATAAAGGCTTCATTGGCATTTCCTTTTTTTCGAGTAGGCAACTTCTTAGTATGAAAAGGCATATAGCCAACGCCACCTACAGGCCATTCCTTCCTATCCATTTTGATACTCGATTTTTGTTCAATTGGTAGATCATGAAATCTTTTAGAGGTCGCAAAAGTCTGTTGCACTAAATCAGGGGACACTCCATGTCCTTTGAGGTAATAAAATCCTACTTTCGTACTCGCATATAAAAGTTGCGCTGCCAAACTATCCAAAGCCTCTTCTGTAGGGTTCGTAAGATAATCTTGTAAGTCTATGATTGGTATATCAGCTTCGGTTGCCCTGGTGATATTGGACAGATCCCAAGCTTCAGATTCTGCTCGGAGTTGTGCTTCTTTTTTATGTGGATTGTAGGTGTTATGGTCGTTTTTCATGCTATACTTTTCTCTTTAAAATATTGTCAAGCAAAATAATTTAAATAAATAACAATTTAGACAATATTTATTGATAAAAACGTTTCGATATTTATCGAATTGTTATTATATTGGCAACTTCTAAGAAAACGATGTAAAATGAAAGGCCCAATTATTGGTCGAGTAATAGATAAAGTTAACTGTACAAAATAAAAATTCATCAAAATGAAAATATTAGTTATCGGAGGAACTGGAACAATTGGTAAGCGGATAGTCGAACACTTTTCAAAAGACCACCAAGTGCTCATTGCAGGAAGAAGTTCAAAAGATTACCCAATGGATATTGCAGATACTCGATCCATTAAAAGAGTGTTTAAAAAGATTAAGAAAGAAGGAAAAGTACATGCGATTATTTGTGCTGCAGGAGAAGCCAAATGGGCACCCTTTAAAGATTTATCAGAAACAGATTATCACGTTGGTTTACGTAGTAAGTTAATGGGACAGGTCAATGTGGTTCGCTTAGCGAAAAAATGCTTGAAGAAAAAAGGATCGGTTACTTTGACTACGGGTGTACTTGCAGATGATCCTGTATATAAAACAGCAAGTGCTGCCATGGTGAACGGTGGCGTTCATAGCTTTGTCCAAGCTGCTTCTTTAGAAATGAAAAAACAAATAAGAGTCAACGTAGTTTCTTCTGGAGCTGTAATGGATTCTTGGGATAAGTATGAAAGTTATTTCCCCGGACATCCACCCATCGCTATGGACAAAATGATGAATGGATATATCCGAAGTGTAATGGGTAGAGGAACTGGACAAGTGATTCGGATTTATATTTAATTGATCAGAAGTCAGATCGTTTCTGGGCGAAACTGTCAGAGGTCAAAGATCAGATTTATGATGTTGACCACACAACTTAGTTAGATACCTTATTTTTTTCTACGGAGTTAATTAAAATACTAATGCACTAACTTTTGTATAGTTCGCTCCTAAAATTAGTGCATTAGTATTTAATTCGTGAATTAGTGGTAAAAAAATTTCTCTACCGTACACTTTTGATTATTGAACGATTTTGTAGGGGCAATCCCTTGTGGTTGCCCAAATTTGCCACCGAACTAGGGCAACCACAAGGGATT
>JALZWC010000230.1 GCA_023300255.1 Saprospiraceae bacterium
TCTAAAGATTTTAAATTACCTTCAATTTCAAATAATAAATCTTCAATACGCTCTAAATCAGCCTCTGTATTCTTCAGCTTATTAAGCGTTTCATGTTTTCTTCGCTTATACTTAGAAATACCCGCCGCTTGCTCAAACATCTTCCGTCGAGCATTCTCTTTATCATTCAGCAAATCATCCACCATATTCAGGGCGATGATGGCATAGGAATTAGAGCCTATCCCTGTGTCCAGGAATAAGGAAGTAATATCTTTTAACCGACATTGTACATTATTCAATCGGTACTCACTCTCTCCACTACGGTAGATGGTTCGAGTGATCGTGACCATTGAGAATTCAGTCGGTAATAAGTTTTTGGTATTTTCAAAGGTAAGCGATACAGAGGCAGCTCCACTCGGCTTTCTTTTCTTGGTCCCATTAAAGATGACGCTTGTCATCTTGTCTAATCGTAAATGCTTACTCTTCTGCTCTCCTAACACCCATCTAATCGCATCTACAATATTCGATTTGCCAGACCCATTGGGGCCAACTACACCAATGACATCTTCATTGAAGTTAACCACTGTTTGGTCAGCAAAACTTTTAAAGCCTTTTATTTCTAGGTTACGTAGTCTCATTTGCGCGCAAAAATAATGGTTTCTATAGAAGAAAAGAAAGGGAAGGCGAAGTAAGTTATCCACATTTGTAATAAGGGGATTTTAGGAGTTTTTTTTTTGATAAAATCTTATTACCTTTTTAGTATTGTTTTTTACTCATTTATAAAATTCTCAATTACTATTTTATGGGAAAAAAAATAATTATCTACAATAATAATTACCCCCCGCTAACAGGAGGTATCAACGCAATTTCATCTCCAGCTTGAATAATCTGCAGCTCATCTCCATATTCTTCATTCACAGCAATCAATAGAGAGGTCAGTTCTTCCATTTTAGGATAGGTGACTATTAATTTTTCTTTTAATTGCTTTACCGAACTTCCCTCAGGTATATCTATATTTACCAAAGTTTTGCCTAAAATGTCTTTTGTTATTCCAAAGGCTAAAATATTTACTTGCATATTTTTTACAATATATATTTATAATAAAATTGTGTAGAATTTTTTTTAACCACATAGGTACATAGTTCACATAGACTTCTTGCTATGTGAACTATGTACCTATGTAGTTAAAAAATCAGTCTAATTTTGTCTAATTACCTATGTAGTGAACTTTACACTATTCCTATATTTATCCATACATAACAAATATAATGAACTTAAAGTTAATTCCTACTGTCCTTTTTTTGGTCTTGTTATTAGTTCAATGTACTCAAACTACGACCTCTGAAAAAGCAGACTCTACAGATAAGGTACTATCCGTTGTCCCAAAGACGATTCCAGCAATAGAATTGGGTGCTGCTCAAATGGACAAATATATCCGGTTATTAAATGGGAAGCGGGTAGCATTAGTGGTTAACCAAACGTCTCGAATTGGAGATAGCCATTTGGTTGATACCTTAATTAGTAAAGGAGTAAATGTCCAAACCATCTTTGCACCAGAGCATGGTTTTAGAGGTAAAGCGGATGCAGGAGAGAAGGTGGCAGATGGAAAAGATGTAGCTACAGGTATTCCCTTAATATCTTTGTATGGAAAGCATAAAAAACCAACAGCCGATGATTTAAAAGACATTGACTGGGTACTTTTTGATGTACAAGATGTAGGGGCTCGTTTTTACACTTATATATCTACGATGCATAATGTAATGGAAGCTTGTGCGGAACATCAAGTAAAATTAATGGTATTAGATCGACCAAATCCGAATGGGCATTATGTGGATGGTCCTGTTCTAGATCCTGCTTTTAAATCTTTTGTGGGAATGCATCCTGTTCCAATTGTTCATGGAATGACAGTAGGGGAGTACGCTAGAATGATTAATGGAGAAAATTGGTTGAAAGAGGGCATTCAATGTTCGCTTACAGTAGTACCTATTAAGCAATATACACATAAGACTGCTTACGAATTACCAGTTAAGCCTTCCCCTAATTTACCTAATATCCGATCTATTTATTTATATCCTTCCTTATGTTTATTTGAAGGGACGGCCATGAGTGTGGGGAGAGGCACGAATACACAATTTCAGATATATGGACATCCAGACTACACGGAAGGCGATTATCAATTTACACCAGTTCGAATGGAAGGTGCAAAATATCCAAAGCATCAAGACAAAATTTGTTTTGGAAAGGACTTAAGGAATATTCCTATTGCAGATCTTCGGGGCAATCATGGATTTAATTTAAGGTATATAATTGAAGCTTATCAAAATTTTAAAGACAAAGATCAGTTCTTTTTAAAGAATTTGTTTTTTGATAAATTGGCAGGAACAGATCAATTGAGACAACAAATTATTGCTGGACAGTCTGAAGCAGAGATTAAAGCTAGTTGGACGGCAGACTTAGAGGCATTTAAGGCAAAACGAGCTAAGTATTTGATGTACTGATTTTCCAATAAAAGACGGACTCTTGGTAGCCGACACTTTGAAAGTGGTTGATATTTGGGATTCTGGGAAAGATGACAGCCATTTTGAAAATTTCTGCCATCACCAATTCCTATAGAATCATCTGATAATCAGGCAGATTTTCTAATAGCCTGACGTCTATGAGCGAAGCCTTTTTTGATAGTAGGCTCAAGGCAATAGTGCTGTGCGACAGAAAGAGTGAGGCTGCAAAATTAGTATATAGCAGTGCGACAGGTTATTTTTTTGATTTCTAAGAAAACAAAAGGTCAAGTTAAATTCTAACAAGTACTTTTATTTCATCCCTAAAATACCTAATCTTGCAGTTTTAGCGAAAAAAATATAATCATCTATCAAACTACTAGACATAAGAGAAATCAGAAGCGGTCTGAAAGCTATGCTATCAGATTCCAAATAACTCCTACAGGCATCACATTGTCAGCGTCTTAAGTCTGACAGCTGACAGTCCCAAAGGACGATCTGACTTCTGACTTCTGAAAACATCTAGTACTGTAATAATCTATCATGAAAAAAACTATTTTATTATCCTTTTTTGCGGTTGCGGCACTATTTGCCTGTGATTCTGCAAAAAAGATACCTTCAGCTGATACTGCTACTGTGAAAGGGCAGGTTATGGAAACTGCCAAAGAAGCGGTAGAAACAGTTAGCGTAAGTATGGACAACTCAAAAACAATGGATACACTTAGTTACAGTGTGGGCGTATTGGTCGCTCAAAACTTAAAAAGCCAAGGCTTAGAAGAATTGGATGCAGCTACTTTAGCAGATGCAGTAAATGATGTGCTAGCTGGCAATGAATTAAAGATTCCTTTCGAGGAAGCTGGTAATAATTTTCAGACCTACATGCAAGCGCAGTCTGAAAAGATGAATGCTGGTGCAATTGCAGGTGGTAAGGCATTTTTAGTAGAAAACGGTAAGAAAGCTGGCGTAGTAACTACGGCAAGTGGCTTGCAGTATGAAATTATGACTGCTGGTGCCGGAGCTAGTCCACAATCATCGGATAAAGTAACGGTTCATTATGAAGGTTCTTTAACGGATGGTACGGTCTTCGATAGTTCTTATAAAAGAGGGAACCCTGCTACTTTTGGTGTGACGCAAGTTATTCCAGGATGGGTAGAAGCGCTACAATTAATGCAGCCAGGTGCTAAATGGAAATTAACAATTCCTCAAGATTTAGCGTATGGCGAAAGAGGTGCACCACCTAACATTCCACCATTTTCTACTTTAATATTTACAGTAGAAATGATTGAAATTGCTAAATAGTAAGAGAGTAGGTCTTATTTTTCCTATCTCCTAAAACAATTTCTTTTAAAAAAGCCTTACATAGCCCCGTCTATGTAAGGCTTTTTATTTGTCTAATTCTTGCTTAAGGAATGACGAAATAATAACTGTCTCAACTTGGCTTGCCCTTTTCCAGTCTTAGAAAGCCAAAAAAAGAGTCCGTAGTC
>JALZWC010000231.1 GCA_023300255.1 Saprospiraceae bacterium
TTACCTATTACTTCTTACCTATTACTTCTTACCTATTACTTCTTACCTATTACCTATAATGCTCCATCCACTTTTAGTAGGCACTTCTAAAGGTTTAATTGTTTTTGACAAAAAAGGGATTGACTGGACTGTCCAAAAAATTCATTTTTTAGGCTTACCTGTTTCCGTAGTATATATCGACCAAATCAATCAAACATGGTGGGTAGGGATTAGTCATCACCATTGGGGACAGAAGTTATATTATTCTACCGATCAAGGATCAAAATGGGAAAAAATTACCACTCCTAAATATCCCCCCAATACAACAGTTCAGAGTCAACCGATTAGTTTAAAGAAAATCTGGTGCATCCAACAAGGTGGTAGCTCCTACCCTAACAGAATCTGGATTGGCACAGAACCAGGTGGTTTATTTCTAAGTGAGGATTATGGAAAAAGTTTTGCCTTTGTTCAAAATTTGTGGGATCACCCAAGTCGCCAAAATAAAAATCAATGGTTTGGTACTGGTAGAAACGGACCGTACATTCATTCTATCATCATAGATCCAAAAGATAATAACCACCTCTATATCGCTGTAAGCTGCGCAGGTATCTTCGAAACATATAATAGTGGGCAAACATGGGTCCCTAGAAATAAAGGCCTGATAGCAGCTTATTTGCCCAATCCTACAGCCGAAATTGGACATGATCCACACCTACTCTTAGCATGTCCTTCTCATCCAGAAGTATTATGGCAACAAAATCATTGTGGTGTCTTCAGATCTACTGATGGAGGAAAACAATGGAAAGACGTTAGTGGGCCATTAAAATACGGCTTTGCCATAGCTGTAGATGCATTTGATCCGCTCAAAGCATGGATTATACCTGCCACAAGTGATGAAGTCCGAGTAGCTCCAGATTTAGCCCTACGGGTCTGCTATACAGATAATGGTGGCCAAAGTTGGCAAGATTTAACAGATGGATTGCCACAAGAGTATTGTTTTGACATTGTATTTAGACATAGCTTTACTAAAAAAGGTGATTCCTTGGCTTTCGGTACAACTACGGGTAATTTATATTTTTCGGAGAACGGGGGACATGCCTGGATAAATATTGCTAATAACCTGTCTAGGGTAGATTGTGTTAGTTTTGGAAATAAACAGACTCTATAGTAGAAATTATGGCGTAGTATTTTTATTTACTTTGCAACAATTGAAATACTCGCCCAATTTGACGAACCTACTATTTCATCATTGCTAAATCAATTTGAACTTTCTAGTCCATATTTATCAAAATAAATATCAATATCTTGACAAATATTTCTAATTTATTCTATCTTGTGGCTAGATATTATTCACACCACATTTTTTAAAACTTCACTTACTATTAATACTCTTCCCATCAATTATTCGTAATGTATTGTGTAATATTTAGTCTATAAATACAACCTATTCATATAGCAATTATTTTTTCTTTTCCCATCAATAAATTTTTCATACACACAACTCCCCCTCCTATCGTTAATGTCGCAATCTCTTATGCTGCGATATCAATCCTTTCCTCATTCCTTCGGAATGAAAGAATAATATATTCTTTCATGGGGTAACCATTTTAACATAAAAAAAATTATGTACTACAATTTACATTGTTATACTAGGTCAGTTGTTTGCCTATTACTAACATTTACATCGCTCAACTTATTTAGTCAAACGTCTGACGATACTAATTGCCCTGAACCGCCAGTCTGTAAAGAAGATCCAGAGTGCGATGGAAATGGAAGAATTACTAAAGAAATTTTTGATCCAACTACTTGCTCTTGTATTACGCAGGTTGTACCTCTCCCTTTATGTACAGAAACAACCATCTGCGATGGAGAAGGAAATCTTTTAAGAGAAGTGTTCGATCCAGCTAATTGTAGTTGTATGATGATCCCTATTCAAGAACCTTTTTGCGCTGCTCACGAAATATTTGATGAAGATAACTGCGGATGTATTCCTATTATAACAGAACCTTCTTGTGATCTTGTAGGTATTTCTGCAGATAAAGATGGAATAACTATTAATAGATTAACCGCACCAATAGAGATTGTACAAATATTCAATGAAAGTTGGTCGGTAATGTATAGCTGTTCAGGAAACTGTGCAGAAACAGAAACCATTCCTTTATTCGCTGGAGACTATCGAGTATATGTAAAGTTATACAATGCTCAATGGCATCAACTATGCAATACCAATAAAAAAGTAACGGTACCCAGAGATGGTCCATCTTCTGCAGGAACGAGCTATTGTGGAGAAGTCAAAATTACAACAACAGATGGACAAATAGAATTACAAGGAAAAGAAGACGCAAATTATTATTACAAAGTAGCTAGAATTAGTCCTAGTTATCAATCGTACATCAATTGTACTACTCCTTGCGATAGTTATCAAAAGTTAACTAATTTACCTACAGGAACTTATACCGTCAGATCATGGAATAGTACTTGGCAATCTTTATGTCTAGCTAAAGAAGTTTCTATTGAAAATTTAGAAGGGGAGAGCCCTACCCTTCCTGATACCCAAACTAAACAATGTGGCGTTATAACCTGTACTTATGGGCAAGGTAGTATTCATTTAATCGGCGATGCTGACAAGCAATACTTTTTCAAAGTAAATAAAAGATTTGATGCTTGGGATTATGTCCTTAATTGTGTCAGAGATTGCGGACATGAGGCGAGTGTCGATGATTTAGAAAATGGTAAGTATACAGTAGCTGTATATAACTCGAGATGGAAACCGATGTGTACGCCATTCAATATCGAATTAACAGGACAATCTTTTTCTGCTCCTCTAACAAATAGAAATAATAAGCCTACAAACAAACAATTCCACCCTACTGATAATATCGAAGTATATCCAAATCCTGCTATTCAAACTGTATTTATTGATTTAAAAGCATATAAAGGGGAAAAAGGAGAGATACAATTAATCAATCAATATGGGCAAATTGTTCAACAATCGTCCTATAATCAACTCCCTAAGGAGATTATTTCATTAGATATACAAGCTACTACACCAGGTTTATTTTTTATAAAAATAATGTTATCAAATGAGCGCATGTTTACGAAGAAGCTCCTTGTGACCGCTAAATAACACTTGATGAGTAAGTATCGAGGAGATAATAAATGCAGATTCTTGGGTAGATTATTTTTTTTTTAATTTTCTTTTGAACCTATCGGGCCGCCAGGCGTATTGTTGATACTATGACTGATCCTGCCTGCGTGCCTTGGCTATGGTATATACATAAGTATTTTCGTAATTGACGGGGACGAGGCTACGCCCCTTAAGAACCTAGCAAATACGAGCATTTT
>JALZWC010000232.1 GCA_023300255.1 Saprospiraceae bacterium
AAGGAACCGTAGCCCAGCTATGCTTAATTTTTTAGCATTCCTTAGAAGAAAAAATGTCTAGCTTAAAACGACCAATTTATTCTTACACTTTGCCTTAATAATCTTTGATAAGGCGAAGCCTCATGGATAGGAGGCACAAGGCGGAGCCATTGCGCCAGCGTTAAAGAAGGTGGGTACTAATTATAGAATTTGTAAAAGAGTTTATATTTTTTTAAAAATTACATATGTAAAAAATTAATTAGGCATCATAATTGCCTTTTATTATAAAAAGACATAAATTGTTTTTTCATCATGCAGCACATCATATTAATGGAGTAGGCCAACATTTTAGTGTTTCCTCCTTGCCTCTTATTAGCCCAGTCTAATTAAATTAATCCATTACTTCAAAGATTTCTTTACAGAACAACTAACTAATGATATCCCCGTATTAATGTCGGATATATCGTCGATTCAATTATTTAATGCCTACTTAGATTGAAAAATCTCCTGCTGTGGTTAAGCCAATTGATTTAGAAGATGTATACCGTATGTAGCTGTACATTATGAACCGAATAACTGATTTTAAGTATTATCTTTTTTTATTATGTTGCTTGCTCAGCCCCTGGGTTTCAGCGAACAACCTTTCCTGCTTTAGTGCTTCTTTACCCATTCTATACGAAAGTGAAATTATAGATACGACTATCTGTGAAGGCGATTGTTTAGTTTTTGAAAACAAAACCTATTGCACAGAAGGGAGTTTTCCATTAGGGAATGCTCGGGTATTAAAATTAAATTTAACCGAGAGCAGCCAATCGATTTCTTATACGATTTGTGAAGGAGAGTCTTATCCTAATCAAGAGGATTGGACGACCAATGGGCGATATAATTACCAAACAGCTATAGGTGCTTGTCCTATAACGGTGTGGGTGGATTTAGCAGTCAAACCTAATAAAGAAAAGCGTATAAGCGAAGTCATTGAATTTGGAGAATGTTATGATTTTGGCCCAAATACACTTTGTCAATCAGGAGAATATGAATTAAGATATGCTACAAGTGATGGTTGTGATAGTACCGTTTATATTAATCTAACGGTGGAAGATTTAATCGTAGATACTCTAGCGCCTGTTCAAAAATGTTTTGGAGAAACTCATTACGTCCCAGAAGTGGATTCGATTTTAATACAAAGTGGACTATATCAATTTCATGGAACTAATAATGCAGGTAAAGCCATATTACGAATATTAGATCTAAGAATTGATAGAGAAAATATTACCTATTTAGAAGACAAAAGCTGTTTTGGGACTCCTTATGATTTTAATGGGCAAATTGTAGATCAAACAGGAATGTATCAATATACCACCCTAGCGTCCAATGGATGTGATAGTACTGTAATTTTAAATTTATCAGTAGGAGCAGTAACAGATGAAACAATTACTAAAACTATACTTTCAGGACAATCTTATATTGTTGGTAAAAACAATATCTCCTTTGAAGGAATGTATGAATTTGTTTTTGAATCTGTTGCGGGTTGCGATAGCATAATCAGAGTAGATTTATCTATAGAGGGAAGTACTACAGCGACGAATCCCACTGATTCTGTAGATTCCAATAATCCTATAGATCCGATGGTTGAGCCTGTTGTTCCCACAGATTCTATACCCGATGGAGGAATCGATACAAATGGAAGTACGTCTAGTCAACAAGAAATATGCGATGGAATGATTAGACATAGTCTCTGTTTCAAAGATTTGCCCTACAGACTAGGAAACAATACTTTCTGGGAAGGAGGTATTTTTAATTTAAGCTATAATGCACCCGATGGTTGTTCGGATAATATTCAATTAGAATTAATCGTAGAGCGAAACATCACCACACTTACAGAGATTATTTGTGAAGGAAGTTATACCCTTAACAATAAAGAATATTCCACCACGGGTATTTTTAGAGATACCATAATATCTGTTAATAACTGTGATAGTATTCTTATTCTAGATTTGACAGCTGCTACGCCAAAAGATACCACCATTGAGAAAACCATATGTTGGGGAGAACCTTTCATAAGCAGTGGCATTTATATCACGGATTCAGGTTTATATACGGAGACATACCAAACAACATACGGTTGTGATAGTCTAGTATCTACTATGCTAACAATAGAGGGTGGTGCTAATTCAGATGTACGAGACTCTACACTTTGTGCAGGAGAACATTATGCAGACGATATAGGAAATAAAGTATTTGTAGGAGGCCGCTATACTTTTAGGTTTGTATCTGTTGCGGGCTGTGATAGTACCGTTACATTAGATTTATTGATCCCTGATACCATACGTTCTGAAGTGGATACGTTCTTTTGTGAAGGAGAAAGTTTCACCTTAGAAAATTTTGCAGTGACCAGACCAGGGACTTATCGAGAACGATTTTCTAGTAGCGCTGGTTGTGATAGTTTGGTACAATACAATTTGACAACATTTGATTGTGAGATTAATTCTATTCAAGAAGCGGATACGATTATTTGTGGTGGTAATACAGGAGAATTTTCTTTTATGTTAATTAAAGGACAAGCGCCTTTTACCTATAAATGGGAAGGAGAAAATAAAATATTTAGTGGACAAGATGCTGACCTAAATTTGAATACACCTATTACGGAAGATGGCTTACCTGCTGGATTATATTCTGTAACGGTGACCGATAAAAATGGAATAGAGGCCATACTAGAAATAGAAATTCTACTACCAGAAGAAATTACCTCCGAATGGAAAATGCCGGAATTAAAAGGAAATACCTATTTAGCTTGTCCAGGCGATGCCAATGCTTTTGTGCAAATTTTGCCTACTGGCGGTTTGCCACCTTATCGGTATGAATGGAGTACTGGACAGACGAATACAAGCCGTATAAGTAATTTGCCAGAAGGTGCCTATACGGTAACTATAACAGATGATTTTAACTGTCCACATATTAATACCGTGTCTCTTACGGAGCCGCCCAAACTAGCTTTAAAAGCGGCAAGCGAAGATCCTTTATGTGAAAATATGGAGTCGGGACAAATAGAAGTGATGTCTATGCAAGGCGGAACTGCGCCGTATCAATACCGACTAGAAGGAAAGACTTCGTTTTCTCAAGAAGCGAGGTTTGGAAATCTAACTGCTGGTGATTATAACCTGAATGCAAAAGATGCCAATGAGTGTCCAATGGATACTATGCTTACCATTGTAGAACCAGAAATTATAGAATTGGTATATGATTCATTGATCCTATTAGAGTTAGGAGATATGCAAGAATTTGATATAGTCAGCTCTGGTATGCTCAAAACAATTACTTGGAGGACTACAGATGACGAACTATCCTGCACGGATTGTTTGGATGCCGTAGCTAGTCCTATTGAGTCAACGGAATATACCTTAACGGTTACTTCAGAAGATGATTGTGAAACAACTATTAATCTTACGATCAAAGTATCAAAGGAAAGAGATGTATTCATTCCAAACGTATTTAGTCCAAATTCTGATGGCATCAATGATCGCTTCTCTATATTTGGTGGGCCAGAAGTAGCTTCTGTAGATCATTTTAGCATCTACTCTCGCTGGGGTGAACTTTTGTTTGAATCGGATGATTTTGAAATAAACGATAACCAAAAAGGTTGGGATGGTTTTCATAAGGGCAAAAAAATGAAACCAGGGGTTTATATTTATTTAGCTCAATTGACTTTTATTGATGGCGTAGAGGAGCAATATACTGGCGATGTGTTGTTGGCGGAGTAGCTCCCGAGCTATGTATGAAAAATCATAAATTTTAAATCATATATCATAAATCATAAATCCACGTAGTTTTACTTAACAGATGTATGATGTATGATGTATGATGTATGATGTATGATGTATGATTTGCCAAACCAAGCACTG
>JALZWC010000233.1 GCA_023300255.1 Saprospiraceae bacterium
TGACAAATGGAGAAGGTCAAGTAGAAGGTAATGTACAAGGACCAAACGCTGTAGTGGCATATGCACAAGCAGCAGATGGAACTTTATCAATTATTGGTACTTATCCAACAGGTGGTAATGGTGGTGATTTTGACGGCGGAGAAGGATTAGATCCACTTATTTCTGCTTATGCAATTACAAAGACTTTAGATAACCGTTTCGTATTAGCAGTCAATGCAGGTAGCAGTTCTGTTACAGCAATGAGCGTAAATGCAGACTTTTCTTTAACAGTTACAGATACAGAAAGTACAGAAGATATAGGACCAAATAGTATTGCGTTCAAACCTTCTAGCATGCCAGGTGTGAGTGGTTTGGTTTACGTTAGTAATATTACTCGTTCAGAATTCTTAGCACAAGGAGAGCCAGCACAACAAGGTAGTGTTATTGGTTATAGATTAATGGATAATGGTGATTTAATACCTGTAGCAAATTCTATCAGAGACTTAGCTAACCGACCATCCGCAGTACAGTTTTCTCCAGATGGTGACTTCTTAGTAGTCGCTTCTATCAACGCAGGTGCAGCTGCTCTTGCAAGTGGTAGCGAAGATGAGGTAGTTGTTTATAGAGTAAATGCAGATGGTACTTTGAGTGCTAATCAAACTGCTGGTGCAACTTCTACTTTAAGAGGAAATGCAGCAAATAGAAACTTACCTTCTGCGATTGGTTTCCAGATTGTAGGTGATAACTACTTAGTAGTGACAGAGGCTAGAGAGTTCCAAGCAAATGGTGCACCTCCAGCATTCCCAGCTTTACAAGATGGTTCTGTATCTACTTGGCAAATACAAGCAGATGGTACTTTGAGACCGATTAATTTAGATGTAGCATCAGGTACAAATAATACAGGAAGAACAGCTTGTTGGTTAGATTTCTCTGATGAAAATACTTTCTTTGTTTCTAATGCAATTGAAGCAGGTTTAGCTTCTTATAGTTTTAATGATGGACAGATCAGTTTGTTAAATCAAGTAGCAGCACAAGGAACTGGAGCAACAGGTAATACGACTGACCCAGCAGCAGCATTCGGTACAACAGAAGGTTGGATTGATATGTGGATTTCTGATGATGGTAAGTACTTATACCAGTGTTATGGTTTAACTGGTACCGTTGGTGTATACGAAATTGACGGCGCAGAATTGACATTGCTTCAGGAAGTAAGTGGAGATTTACCACAGAACAATGTTCAAGGTATTGTATCTGTTGGTATGCCTACTAACCCGACTGCAGGTGGTGGTGCTGGTCTATTAGATGCTGGTCAAGTATCTACTCAAAGTGGCTCATCAACAATAAATGTTTGTTCTGGAGACAATGTGAGTAACATTATCCAGCTTGCTAATAATGCAGGCAATGATGGGATCTCGCAATACGCTTATATTATGGTGTATAATGACGATAGAATAGCAGGATTAATTCCTACTGGTTTGATTGAATTGGAAGGTAGCCCAACTTTAGATGCTCGGATTTATGGTTTTGCTTATACAGGCAATATTACTTTCCGTTCAGGAGATAGCTTTAGTACAGTAACTCTTTCAGATGGTGATAATAGCTTGAGTAGTAATTTCATTACTCTATCCATTCAAAATGGAGGATGTACATCAGCTATTGACAGAGGCTTTAGTTCAAGTCTTTCACAATCAAGAAGTTCTTCAATCAACTTGGACAACTTGGTGTATCTTACAGCAGACGGTATTGTATCCGCAGATAAGTTAGTTTCTTCAAACGTAGCTATCTATCCAAATCCTGCGGCTAACTCTTTCTTTGTAAATATCAGCAATCTATCAGCTAGTGAAAATGTACAAATCGTATTGACAGATGCATTAGGTAGAGAAGTTGAAAGAAAAGCAGTAAATAATGATGAAGGAAATGTTATCCGAATGGATGCATCTAGTCATAAAAATGGCTTATACTTTATCAGTATTTATTCAGATACAGAAGTGACTGTTGCTAAGCAGTCTTTATTGATACAAAATTATTAATTCAGCATAATACAAATATTAAGGGCAGTCATAAAATCTGGCTGCCCTCTATTTGTCCCTTATTTAATTCCAGATCTTTTAATTTTTGCTTTTAAATTCCCCCTTTGGAATTAAGAATTATAATTTTATTAATCTTGCTCTTTACACAAAGAGCAAGATTTTTTTTTGTTCAGAAAGTAGTAAAAATATCTGCATTGCCCCTCCTCTAGACCAGACTACCTATTCAAGTTGGTATGACACGTTTTATAAAAATTAACTAAGGCTTTGTTATTTAGAGTTCGTATTTGTAATATTGAGTCGAAGAGCTGTTCTAAGGGCTTGCGTAGAAATAAATTTGTTATTTTTAAGAACATCCAATTACCTATCCGCAAACGTTTCGATAGTGAAGACAAACAACCAATTTTACATAAAATGAATTTCTTCAAAATCTTAAAATACATCTGGAATTTTCTGCTTAAAACGATTGGCTATGCCGTTCTATTAATCATCCTGACGGCATTAGTTTTTTGGTATATCTGGAGGCCCATGAAAATTGCGGCATATGAACCATTGCATCCAGAACATTTAGCACAAAAAACTGCCTATTTAGAAGAAATTACTAATACCTCAAAAGCAGACAATCGACCGAATATTGTCTTGATCAATTTTGATGATCTAGGTTATGGAGATTTGAGCTGTTATGGTAATCAACTGATCCAGACCCCTGTTATGGATAGTCTTGCGGCAAATGGGATTAAGATGACCGACTTTTATTCCTGTTCCCCTGTCTGTTCCCCTTCAAGAGCAGGTTTATTAACGGGTCGATTTCCTAAGCGGGCACATGCCGCTGCGCATGTTTACTTTCCCAATAACCATCCTATCGCTGATTACAGAAAAATGCGTAATCTCACAAATGAAATACCAAAGGATGAAATCTTGATTGGAGAAATTTTGAAAGCTAATGGATATAAAACTTCCCTAATTGGCAAATGGCATTTAGGAGATTTAGAAGGATATTTGCCTAATGATTTTGGCTTTGATCATTTTTATGGAGTTCGGTATAGTAATGATATGATTCCACTTCATATTTATCGAAATGAAGAAATTGTAGCGCTCGATGAAAAACAATTAGTAGATAACAAATTTCCTTATGGGTATTATGATATGGATACCCCCATTACAGGCAAAGCAACGGATCAAACAAAGCTTACAGAAAATTATACCCAAGAATCAATTGATTTCATTAGCCAAAATAAAGAGCAACCTTTTTTCTTGTATCTGCCTCATTCCTTTCCGCATGTCCCTCACTTTCCATCAGCACGTCAAAATGGGCGCTCGGAGGGCGGGCTTTATGGAGATGTTATAGAAGAACTCGATTGGAGTGTCGGAAAAATTATGGACGCTTTAGAGCAGCTAAATCTAATGGATAATACCTTAGTTTTTATTACTTCGGATAATGGTGGAGATTTACAAGGTAGTGTGGGTAATCTAAGAGGTCGAAAGCAATTGACTTATGAAGGTGGACAGCGTGTTCCTATGATTATTTATGGACCAGCTTTTGTACAGCAAGCAAGTGTTACAAATTCACTAGCTACTAATTTAGATATTTATCCAACCATATTAGATCTGTTGAAAATCCCCCTTCCATCCGATCGAATCATAGATGGTAAAAGTATTTTACCTTTGATTAGGGGAGATGGAAATAGTCCGCACGATTTCGTTTTCTATAATGCTTCTACTAGTGGGAATGTTGTTGGTGTGCGGGATAGCGTATATAAGTATCAGGAAGGGGCCAATGGCAATCATTTAAATCTCTTAGGTTCATTTGGTATTGCTAAGGACTTAGATCCACAACTCACTAATCTACGATTCGATAATGAATCACATAATTTGATACGAAAATATCCTAAATATGCGGAACGGCTGAAAAAAATAATGGACGAAAAGCAGGAAATGTTGGTGGAAAATCGAAGGGGATGGAAGTAAGTAGTCGGACAAATTTATTTGGATAATTTTAAGGCTAAGATTTTTTTGTCAGTTTTCTTTTAAAAACCCTTGCACCTGTCGGGTTTATCTGGCTAGCTAGACAGGCCGCCAGGCAGGATAGCTGGGCTACGGACTTATTTTTTTGGGGAAATTAACGGAAAAAGATATTTTCAGATATGTGTTTATTATTTAGAAACAAGTCTA
>JALZWC010000234.1 GCA_023300255.1 Saprospiraceae bacterium
ATCAGAATTTGCAAGATTAGAAAATTTCCAGAATTTGAATGCTGCTTACGCTTCGTATTTTGGAAATTCTATAATTCTGTGAATTCTGATTCAGACAAAAAGGTGCTAATAATTGTCTGAATCAGAATTTGCAAGATTAGAAAATTTCCAGAATTTGAATGCTGCTCACGCTTGAAATTCTGGAAATTCTATAATTCTGTGAATTCTGATTCAGACAAAGAATTTATGAAGAGGAGATTAGGAGGAGTTAGATGAATGAATGAATGAATGAATGAATGGTACACTACAACAAATAGAAAAAAGCAATTAGTCCTTAGACTAATTGCTTCGTTTTTTTGTTAGTGTTTCTTTTAAAATAAGAGAGAACAGGTTAAAACGTTTTGATGAACACTTTTTAATAGGTTTCATAGTGCCGAAATCAATTAATGGTAGATTTCAAGACCGTACAGGGGGACGTTCACGTACTTAATCTGTATGCCACAAAAATAAGATAATTTCCGACATATTACAATAAAATATAATGAATTAAATTTACAATTAATCCATTCTAAATATTAGTCTTATCTAATAGTTTTGATTTTAAATCGTAATTTAAAACCATAACTAATTGACAATCAAATAGATTTATTAAAAATAAATGTCAATATATATGTATTTACATTTTTTCATTGAATTATTCTATTTTGACCACTGTATATGTTAAAACGATTATTTCTTAAAAATCCTATTAAAGTAATATCCATAGCTATAGCTAACTCAACAGCCATACTCGAAGGTGCTCCTACAGCAACGATGATTGGAATCCCTACTAAGCTGGCTTTTTGCACCAATTCATAACTAATTCTTCCACTGAGCAATAAAATCAAGTCCCGCATCGGAAGTAGTTCTTGTTCCAAGGCATAGCCAATTACTTTATCTAAGGCATTATGTCGACCTATATCTTCTTCAAAATGAAGTAATGCTCCTACAGCATCAAATAAGCCTACCGCATGTATACCACCAGTCTCTTCAAAAATGGACTGAGCAGCTCTTAATTGATTACTCAACTGGCCCAATATAGTGCTAGTGATGATGGGAACCCCAGGCAAAGGGTAATAACAAGTTGTCTTTTCCAAGCTATCTAAGGTTTGTTTCCCGCAGATACCGCAACTAGAATGCATATAAAAAGACCGTTCACTATTTTCTAAAAATACTTGTATATAATCCTCTAGAAACAGTTTTATTGTATTTCCTACTTGCTGGAACTCTCGAATATCTTCCAATTTCCCAACAATTCCTTCTGTAAATAAGAAACCATAGGCTAGGCGTTCATCTGCTCCTGGCGTCCGCATTGTAATAACTAGGGAACGCTTTATACGATGTTGCTGTTCCATATAAGAAATTTGAATTTCTAATGGCTCCTCTACAGCAATGTGATCAAGAATAGATTGTGCCCCTGTTTTCGTCATTCTCACAATAGGCACTTCTTGTATTTGCCTTTCATAGTGAGAATTAGGTCTTTCCTTCATTTATTTAGATATTGCAAGAACAGTTATAAATTTCTCCTTTTATATAAGTAGTAATATAATAGAAAGAAGTATTTTTGTCTAGTTTTTTATTGGAATAAGTGACAAGTTTATCTAGTTGGTTGACATTGCCACAAAGACACGAAGACACAAAGCCAGTTATACTTGATGTTCTTCGTATCTTAAAAATAAGAAGTGTCAACTACTTTTGTGGTTTGGATAAACTTGCCGAATCAGTTGAAGTTTTTTAGAATGTATTCTGCAATTAGTTAAAATGGTAAAAATAGGAGAAGTAGAATTAGGTGAGTTTCCATTATTATTAGCACCAATGGAAGATGTGAGTGATCCACCATTCCGAGCATTATGCAAAGAACAAGGGTGTGATATGATGTATACGGAATTTATATCCGTAGAAGGCTTGATAAGAGATGCTACAAAAAGTGTCCAAAAACTAGATATTTACGATGAAGAGCGCCCAATAGGTATACAAATCTTTGGTGCAAACATTGACTCTATGATGCGTGCTGCTGAAATAGTCGAAGCAGCTAAACCAGAAGTTTTAGATATCAATTATGGCTGTCCTGTAAAAAAAGTAACCTCCAAAATGTGTGGTGCAGGTATTTTGCAAGATATTCCTAAAATGATAGAACTCACAAAACAAGTCGTGAATTCTACTAACTTACCAGTAACGGTAAAAACACGATTAGGCTGGGATGAAAAAACGGAATATATAGAAGAGATAGCGGAAAGACTACAAGATGTAGGCATCAAAGCCTTATCTATACATGGTCGGACTAGAAAGCAAATGTATAAAGGCGAAGCAGATTGGACTAGAATAGGAAAAATTAAAGAAAATCCACGAATACATATCCCTATCTTTGGCAATGGAGATATTACTAGCCCTCAAAAAGCAGTAGAATATAAAAATAGATATGGAGTTGATGGTATAATGATCGGAAGAGCAGCTATTGGTTATCCTTGGATTTTTAAGGAAATAAAGCATTATATGGCGACTGGAGAACTGCTTCCTCCTCCGACTGTTGAGGAAAGAGTCGCTGCCGCAAAGCAGCACTTGCTACATTCAATCGAATGGAAAGGTCAGACTTTAGGAATGTTAGAAATGAGAAGGCATTATACCAATTATTTCAGAGGCTTTCCGCATGTAAAACCTTATAGAACTAAATTAGTTACTTCTTCTAATAAAGAAGAAGTTTTGGAAACTTTACAACAAATTGAGGAACGATATTCGCAGCATGAATTTGTGGTTTAGAAATATAGGGCTTTCTAAGTAAGTGGACACAGTTAAACGTAATATTTTAACCACATAGGTACATAGGCCACATAGAAAGTAATCGTATCTATGTGGTCAGATACCAGTCTAGTTTGTTAAGCCTATGTGCTCTATGTACCTATGTGGTTAAATACAATTCTAGTTTGTCCAATTACTTAATAGTCTTTCAAGTTAATAATGATAGGTTCTATTTTACTTAATTATGTTAGCACCAAGAGTACTAACACAATAGCAATCAATATTGGTCTTTAATATACAACCACACGAACGAGACATCTTTAGCCTAATCGAGCAATCAGCTACAGAATTAGGCTACCCTACCTATGTCGTAGGTGGATATGTAAGAGATCGCTTGCTTGCCCGACAATCAAAGGATATGGATATCGTTTGTGTTGGAAATGGTATTCGATTAGCTCAAAATATTGCGTCCAAAATGCGGCCAATTCCAAGAGTAGTGGTCTACAAACGTTTTGGAACGGCCATGTTAAAATGCCAAGACCTTGAGATAGAATTTGTGGGGGCTCGAAAAGAATCCTACAGACATGACTCTAGAAAACCAAGTATTGAAAATGGCTCTTTAGAGGACGATCAAAATAGGAGGGATTTCACCATTAATGCACTCGCAGTGAGTTTAAACAGTCGGAATTTTGGACAACTAATTGATCCTTTCGGCGGACTGCAGCATTTAGAAAGCAAAATAATAAAAACACCCCTCGAACCAGGAAAGACCTTTTCTGATGATCCACTTCGAATGATGCGGGCGATACGCTTTGCCACTCAGCTAGGCTTTGAAATTGAACCCAATACCTTCTCTGCCCTTACCGAGTTTAAAAGAAGAATGAAAATCGTCTCTAAAGAACGGATTATTGTAGAGCTCAATAAGATAATTTGTAGCCCCACACCTTCCATTGGTTTCAAACTATTATTTGATACGGAATTATTAGAAGTTATTTTTCCCGAAATGGCAGCGCTTTATGGTGTAGACTATATTGATGGAAAAGGACATAAAGATAATTTTTACCACACTTTAGAAGTCTTAGATAATGTGGCTAAAAAAACGACCAATATATGGCTACGATGGGCAGCTATTATGCATGATATAGCAAAGCCTCCTACCAAAAGATTTCATAAAGAGCATGGTTGGACCTTTCATGGACATGAGGCTTTAGGGGCTATTATGACGCCTAAAATTTTTAGGTATCTAAAATTGCCGCTAGATCATAAAATGAAATATGTTCAAAAACTAGTACGTTTACATTTACGACCAATAAGCTTAACACAGGAAAACATTACCGACTCGGCTATCAGAAGATTACTTTTTGAAGCAGGAGATGATATTGATGACCTGATGTTGCTTTGTGAAGCAGACATTACTACTAAGAATCCTAATAAGGTCAAACGTTTTTTACACAACTACAATATCGTTAGAGAAAAACTAAAAGAAATAGAAGAAAACGATAAAATAAGAAATTGGCAACCACCAATTACTGGAGAAATGATTATGGAAACTTTCAATATTTCTCCTTCTAGAACAATTGGTATTATTAAGAATCAAATTAGAGAAGCTATTCTTGATGGTAAAATTGGGAATAACTATGACGAAGCTTACCGCTTCATGCTAGAACAAGGAAAGGAATTAGGGCTGTCTGCTGTTTGATTAGATGCTATCAATAAACTCGAACTAAGGTAAAGGAAAATGATAAAAAAAACCATTCTATATGCGCTTTTTCTAACAATATTCTTCAATTGCCATGCTCAAGATTCTTTAGGTGTTTTTAAGAGCATACCTCTACTCCAATCTAAAGATACTATACTCACCAAACCAATTAAGAAAAAATTTAATTTAAAGAATTACTTCCAAAAAGGTTACCCTTCTCCAAAAAAAGCCGTCACATTAGCAGTGATTCCGGGTTTAGGTCAAATTTATAATAAAGACTACTGGAAATTACCCATTGTGTATCTATCCTTAGCAGGAGTCATTTACTCTATTGATTATACTAGCTCTAGATATGAATTATTTCGTCGTATATATGATGCTAGGATAAATCCCGAAAGCATTTATGATGATGGATTATTGAGTTTGCCTGATGCCGCGGTAAGAAATGCAAGAGATACTTTTGATAAAAGGAGACAAGTATCATGGATGGGATTATTTGGCTTTTATTTATTCTCTGCAGGCGAAGCTTTTGTGGATGCTCATCTCAAAAACTTCAATGTAAATGATGATATAAGTTTCCATCCAAGTGTCCATTCTTCCCCATTATCTCCAACAACTATTGGCGTATCCGTCAAAATTAAATTACATAAATAATATATTATTAAATATATAATTCGGAAAAAAATCAATAGTTACGAAAAGAAAAAGGTCTTATCAGTAGCTAATTTGGCAAAAAACAGATAATTTGACCTTCATATATTGTAGATTATCTTCTTATGTAAGGTATCTATTTTCAAGATCCTATGCTCCCTTTTTCTATAAAAGTACAACTCTATTGAGAGAGCGTGTCTATTTTTAAAGTAAATGGTCAAACAGGTGATTAAAAATACTTATAACATACTATGGGGTTCTAACTACACACCCCCGAAATATTCCTAAACTACAAAACTAACAAACGACTATGTCTGATTTACTCAAAGGAATTATTGGATTAGTCCTTTGGTTTTTTTTGACATTCGGTATGTACAAGTCTTGCAATCCAGCTTGTGATAGCCTTCCTTTCTGTGGAGAGGGCGCTCAAAAAGCAGTTGCAACACCTGTAGCAGTCACCGAAGTCAAGAGATTCCCAATGGATTTCCAATGGTCTAATGCCACTAGTAATACAAATGAAGGATTTGGAGCGATGAAAGCTAATATCCTAGACGGGGCTACGGACAATAACATTTTAGAAATCGTAGGTAATTACTATGATGGAGAAGAGAATACTACCTCCTACGAAGATTTAGGACTTGCTAGAGCTCACCAGATTAAAGCCCTATTACAAGAAGAATTACCCGAAGCAAGATTCAAATTATCCTCTAATCAGTTAGGTGCTTTGGCAGAGGATAGAGCAGACTACTTTGAGAGTGCCTCCTTTAACTGGATAGCAGGAGAAAGAGGACCTGTTGAAATATTAGATGATCGAGCGATTATCCGTTTTCCATACAACTCTGTACAAAAAGAAGTTGACCCTAAAATAGATGCTTACTTAGAGGGCTTAGCTAATCAATTAAAGGAGAATGGTGGCACTGTACAATTAACGGGACATACAGATGATCAAGGGTCTTCTAGCAAAAATGAAACATTAGCACATAGACGTGCAAAGATGATTCGAGATATTTTGAGAGAGAAAGGAGTAAAGCGAAATCAAATCAAAACTGCTACGGAAGGGGAATCTCAGCCAATCAGCTCTAATGAGACAGAGGATGGACGGCGAGATAATAGACGAGTAGAAGTACAGGTGGACTTTTAATTATTTCTAAAACGAGGCGGGTAGATATAGGCGAATTCAATCAAACAAAACAAAATTAAAAAAATATGTTGCTAAATATATTACTTCTTTTCCAGGCAAGTAGCGGTGGATGCTTCTTCTGTTATGCTGCTTGGCTGTTATTGCCATTTTTATTAGGCTTATTAATTGGTTATTGGATCTGGGGTGCTTACAAAGCGCTTGTAGCTGAAAGAGATGCTAAAATTCTAAGTCTTCAACAGACTATCTCTGAAAATGAAAAAGAGCAAATAGATCTAAAATACAAACTAGAATCTGCCAATACGATCAGTAATAAATTAAAAACTTCTATTTCAGAAAGTCAATCTGAGAATTCTTCTCTTCATAGACGACTTAGATTAGCGGAAGAGGCAGCTAGTGCAACAGTAGTTACGGAAGAGATCGTGGAAGAAGCACCAATAGCTTTAGTAGAAACAATCATAGAAGAACCAATAGAGGAAATTGTTAAAGAGGAAGTAGTGGAAGATATTCCACCAGTTAAAGAAGTGGCGCTAGCAGTGGCAGCAACGACAGCAACAGCAGTAGCCTTAAAGACAGTAGCTCCATCCTCTGAAGACGACAAAGAAGATGACTATTTACCTGGTAAAGAATATATAGGTCATAGAGTAAATGATTCCCGAAATAATATTGCCCTTTTTAAACATAAAAATGGACTATACTATTTCGCACTTTATGCAGCGGATGGGTCGGTAAGACTACGAAGTGAAGGCTTCTCTAGATCACAAATGCGAGACAAGGAATTATCTGGTGTTGTGAAGTTTAAAGATAATCCAGAGATGTATAAGCGTGTTCAAAAAGGCATATACTACATGGATGTTTTATTTGATGAAACAGGAAGAGAAGTTGGAAGAAGTTGTCTACAAAAAGAAGCAGAAGTGGAAACAGTAGCTCCTGAAGCTGTTATTAAAGAAGTGGAAGTTGCACCAGCAGTAAAGGTAGAACCAGCAGAAGTAGTAGAAAGACAAGTCATTAAAGTTAAAAGAACAGTTAATGTATCTGGTCTTGAAGATTTGGATGGTATTGACGCATCTACTCAAAGTAAATTAATGGGCTTAGGATTCGGAAGTATGACTGCACTGGCAGCCGCTAGTGAAGCTGATTTAGCTAGTCATTTCAGGGGGTCTGGACTTAACTGGCGTCGTTGGTGGAATCAATCCAAATATGCGACTAATGGGGAATGGGCGAAGTTTTATTCTCTTCAAAATACTGGTGGGGCTACTACTATTGACTCCGATGTACCAGAAGCTACGAATACAGCTATAGCAGAGATGGAAGAAGTAGAGGCTACACCTTTACCAGCAGTGTCCATGAAATCTATTGCTGATAAAAATCAATATCAGAGTTACTTTAGTAATGACAATTTACAAATAATTGAAGGAGTAGGTCCAAAAATTGAAACGATTCTAAAAGGAGCAGGTTATAGTACTTGGGGCATTTTAGCCAACGCTAGCTATAATGATCTAAAAAAGGTAATGAGTGATGCTGGACCAAGATACCGCATACACAATCCAAAATCATGGTCCAAACAGTCTCAGTTAGCTAATGAGAATAAGTGGGAAGAACTGATTAATTACCAAAAGTTTTTAGAAAATACTATCGGATCCGATAATGCTTATTCTAAAGTAGAAAAGTTATTAAATAAAAGCCTAGGATTTACTAATTCAGAGATAAATGATCTAAAGGTTATTGAAGGAATAGGCCCTAAAATCGAAGGTTTACTAAAAGCAGGGGGTATCAATACTTGGAAAGATTTATCCAATGCTTCTATTGATAAATTAAAGCTAATTCTCTTAAACGCTGGTAATCGTTACCGATTAGCGGATCCATCCACTTGGCCGATTCAAGCAGGAATGGCCAATAGAAGAGAATGGACTAAATTAAAAGAATATCAAGATCTGTTGCAGGGTGGAAAACGAATTTCCTGAAATAACTAGAAAATTCAGCAATCAAAACGCTGTACACCTCTAAAATAAAAGCGCAAAGTAGGATTCTACTTTGCGCTTTTTTATTTCAAAAGTGTATTTAAAACTAGAATAGACAAGCAATTTCGAAGTCAATCCTTCTATTGCTTCAGAAAACACCCATTAATAGAAACTTTTTGGTCTAAAACTCCATTGTATAATATGGTGTTTTTTCGCAATTTGCATAATCTATTCAAAAGATGGTTTCTTTGAAGAGGTTATACGGAACATTATTATTACCAAGTAACGATAAAAGAAAGAATGATTCAGTTAGATCCAGAAGATGTTTTTGAAAAATTAGAATTCGATAAGATATTAGAATTAGTAGAGCAAGAGTGTTATGGGGAATTAGGCAAATCAGCCGTAAGGAAGATAGTTCCTGAAACAGATCTTGTTTCTATTACTAAGAAATTAAAGGAAGTCGATGAATATCAACGTACGCTTGGGAATGATCCTTTTCCGATAAGCGCCTACGAAGATCTATCTGAAGACTTAAAGATGTTGGGAATAGAAGACTATGTACTTCCTATTGAAGGAATGCAGCGGGTCAATGTAGTACTACGAGCTACGCAAGCTATTTTTAGGTATTTTGAAAAAGATCGACAAGAGGTATACCCTACCCTCTATAATCTAATACGTCCACTTTCTTTCGATGCTGCGCTTATTAAAGAAATAGATCGAGTCATTGATGAACATGGACAGATCAAAGAAGATGCCTCTCCCCGTTTATCAAAAATCAGACGAAGTAAGGGGGCTAAAGTAAAGGAACTGGATAGGCAATTCCGTTCGATCATCACCAAGTATAGAATGCAGGGCTGGTTGACGGATAATGTTGAAAGTTTTAGAAACAATAGAAGGGTCTTGAGTGTGCCTGCGGAACATAAGCGAAAAGTACGTGGTATTATTCACGATGAATCTACTACTGGTCGAACCGCTTTCATTGAACCAGAGGGTATCATAGAAATCAACAATGATCTTTTTGAATTAGAGGTAGAAGAACGTCGGGAAATTTATAATATTCTAAAAGCCTTAAGTGAGGTACTACGGCCTTATGTGGAGCCTATTCAGGCCTACCAAGATTTGATGGTGAACTTGGATGTCATACAAGCCAAAGCTCGACTTTCTTATCGGATAGGTGGCAATATGCCTCGGCTGAAAAAGAAACCGCGCCTTTCCATAAAAAAAGGGTTTCATCCGCTACTTCTTCTAAAAAATAAACAACAAAATAAAGAAGTCGTTCCTTTCGAATTAGTCTTATTTGAAGGAACTAGAATTCTGATGTTGAGTGGACCTAATGCAGGGGGAAAATCTATTACCTTAAAATCCGTCGGTTTATTACAAATCATGTTACAATCTGGCATGTTGATTCCTGTAGAACCCTTAAGTGAAATGGGAATTTTTGAGGGTTTCTTTGCAGATATAGGAGATCAACAATCCATTGAAGATGATTTGAGTACGTATAGTTCTCGCTTGAAAAACATGCGGAATTTTTTAGAAAAAGCAAACAAGAAAAGTTTAATTCTAATTGATGAATTCGGATCAGGAACAGACCCTACTATTGGAGGAGCGATAGCGGAAGCGATTCTAAAAGAATTAAATGAGCGAGAGACTTTTGGTATTATTACAACGCACTATTCTAATTTAAAAATATTTGCGCATAAGACAAAAGGCATTGTCAATGGGTCTATGACTTTTGACAAAGATAACCTAAGTCCTACTTATGAATTACGAGTCGGTAAGCCTGGTAGTTCTTATGCTTTTGAAATTGCGGAGAAAAGTGGGCTTGATAAAAAGTTATTAGAATACGCAAAACATAAAACAGGTAAAAATGAAAAGGCAGTCGATCAGCTACTAGTAGATTTACAGAAAGAGAAGCAGATTATAGAGGAGCAATTAAAAGCTAGTAAGGCGAAGGAAAAGGCCTTAGAGCGATTAATTAAAAACTATGAGTATCTCCAGCGAGATATGACGTTCCGTCGTAAAAAACATAAGTTAGAGCTCAAAGAACATAGCCTTCAACAAACGGCTAAAGACAATAAGCAGTTAGAAAGATTCGTCCGAGAATTAAGAGAGAATGAACGGTTAAGTGATAAACAAAAATTAGCGGAAGCAAAAAAAATAGCGGCAACAGTAAAAGAAGAAAAAGAGCAAATGACCGCAGAGGTCGTCCAATTAAAACAAGACATTTATTATCAGCCTAGTAATAAAGCAAATAGAGAATTAAAAGTTGGTGATTTTGTTAAATTAAAAACGGGTAGTGCTACTGGTATTATTGAAGGAATTCATAAAGGTAAAGCCGTTTTAAAAATGGGGATCATGCACCTTACTGTTCCTTTGTTAGATATTATTGGTGCAAAAGAACCTTTAGAAATCAACAGCAAAAAGCGTGTCCAAATAGATACCGTAGCGCCAAGTGAAAGCTTTGAAAGTCTTATTGATTTACGAGGCATGCGCTATGAAGAAGCCATCGGTGTATTACAAACTTTCATGGATCAAGCGCTCATTTCTAGTGCTTCTTTACTTAGAATTATTCATGGTAAAGGAACGGGTAGTCTTAGAAAAGGGGTTCATAAAAAATTAAGAGAATATAAAGGTGTGCGCTACGATCATCCTAAACCAGAGGATGGTGGTGATGGAGTGACTATTGTTGAGATTTTGTAGAAATCATGAATCATATATCTTACATCATAAATCATAAATCCAGCTAGTTCAAAGCGTGATGGATATATGA
>JALZWC010000235.1 GCA_023300255.1 Saprospiraceae bacterium
AAAAACTAAGCATAGCTGGGCTACGGTTCTTTTTTTAGGACTTCTTAGAGGGAAAAAGGGCAGGTTAAAATGGCTAATTTATTCTTACTCTTTGCCTTAGATTACTTTTTAGCTTTTTTACTACGAATAGCACTCAAAAACTCTGGCGTGATACCTAAATAAGAGGCAATTTGCTTTTGCGGTACCTGTTGTACAACAGCTGGATATTTTAGGATAAAATATTCATACCGTTCAGCCGCTGTCAAAGAAAGATTTTGAATGGTTCTTTGTTGTTCTCGAATATAGGCATTTTGAAAAATAACTCTGAAAAAACGTTCAAATTTTGGCACTTCTTTTAGTAGCAAGTCAAAATTATTTTTACTAATTTTCAAAATCGCACTCTGCTCTAAAGCTATAATATTTAACATAGCAGGCTGTACTTTTACAAAGCAATTCATATCCGTTATCCACCAATCTTTCAGCGCAAACATAATAGTGGATTCTTTTCCATCTTTATTTAAAAAATAGGCTCTTAAAGTGCCTGAATTCACAAAATAGAAGTATTGACAAGCTTGACTTTCTTTTAAAATAAATTCCTTAGAAGCTACTTTTCTAAATTCTAATAATGAACAGAAATAGGCCTTCTCTACCTTATCCAAAGAGATATGTTTAGCAATATTTTTTAAAATTAAATCATATACTTTCATAGATAATTCAAATAGTTCTTAATTATTCTACGCACTAAGTAGTCGGCCAAAAATAACCTAACATTAAAATGGCTTCTTATTTATGTCCGACTACTTACTTCTCTTTTTAGGTATTTTAGATTCTCAGTTAAAAAAGTGGTAGAATACCGCACAACTCAGAGAGTTGTGTTACAGTCCTACCTTGGTAAATGTAACACAACTCTCTGAGTTGTGCTCTATTCTACCACTTTTCAAGCTGACAATCTATTAAGTGCTGTTTTATTTCGTCGAAAATATAAAGTTCTGTTAGAAATGTTTTTCATTTCTCTTAGTTTTACCCTAAGTTGGTATTTTTTCCATTTAGAAAAACCAAATAATCCATAATAACACGCATCATGAATAATAATTTTCTAGGCTTAGGAACTGCCGCTATTGGTCGTCCTCAATATATTAATATTCGCCAAGAATCAACTACTGAATTTTCTTTAACTACTTTTCAGCAAAAAGGAATAGCGGTTCTAGACGATGCATACAATAGAGGTATCCGATATTTCGATACAGCTCCTGGTTATGGCATGGCAGAACAACTACTATTAGATTGGGTAATAACAAAAAATGACCCTAGTATAGAAGTAGCCACAAAATGGGGTTATACCTACGTTGCTAATTTTGACCCAACTGCCGCACAACATGAAATTAAAGAACATTCTTTGAAAAAGCTCAATGAGCAATGGACTATTTCAAAAAAACTATTACCCTTTCTTAGCACCTATCAAATTCATTCCGCTACTTTCGAAACAGGTGTTTTAGATAATGAAAACATATTAAATAGATTAGCAGAACTAAAGAATAAATATGGCTTATTAATGGGTATTTCTACGACGGGTGCTAATCAGGTAGCTGTCATCAAAAAAGCTTTAGATGTCGAGGTAGGTGGTATACCTTTATTTGATACTTTTCAAGTTACTTATAATCTATTAGACCAAAATCTTTCGACTATAGCCAAAGAAATGCTTGCTCAAAATAAAAGATTAATTATCAAAGAAGCATTGGCTAATGGTCGCATTTTCCCAAATGATCAATTCCCACACTATGAACATTTGTATACTACCTTAGCAACATTGGCAAAGAAGTACGATGTAGGTATAGATGCTATTGCGCTTCGATTTTGTATAGATAGTATCGCTCCTTATAAAGTATTAAGTGGTGCTGCAAATGAATTGCATCTCTCAGAGAATAGTAAGGCTACGCATTTTAAATTGGAAGCTAAAGATATTGCCGCATTGAAGGAAATGTCGATTTCATCGGATACCTATTGGACAGAACGAAAACTATTAGCGTGGAATTAAAATTTAAAAATCACCTCTTCTACTTCTTCAACACCGTAATCTCTACTCGCCGATTCAATTCCATCTGGTATTCTGTTTTGGCAAGTGGAAATTTCATTTCCCAATTCCCTTTCCCTTCGTATTGCATTCGGTCATCTGCAATGCCTTGTTTCAAAAGATAAGTATAGATGAGTTTCGCTCTATTCTCTGATAATTGAAAGTTCGGACTAGTTCTAATCACTGGTCTCAAACCTGGCTCATTAATATGTCCTATAATATTGATTTTCAAATTAGGCATATTTTCCATAAATTGAAATAAACGTAACAACTCTGGTTTTGATTTTTTCAATAATACTGCCTGATTACCTACAAAATAAAAATTATTTAATCGTATTTTTCTTCCAACTTTTAAAGGTTGGAAATTCATTTTTAATTCCTTCTCACCTGGGGTAGTTTTAAACATTTTTGTATCATAAAAATGATCTTCGGGATATATTTCCAAACTGGCTACCTTATTGAAAGGAACTTTTAATCTGTATTTCCCTAGACTGTCTGTTTCCGTTTTATCTTCGGATTCTTTGGTTTTAATAATCACCTTTGCCGCTAGCGGTTGCGATAGACTATCTTGCACTACTCCACTCACCCAAACCAAACGCTTTGGATAGCTTAACACTACCGTACATCGTCGATTATCTTTTCTGCCTTGTTCATTTTCATTAACAGAACGAGGTTGCTCTTCTCCAAAATGATTAATGGATAAAGAGTCTATATCTAATCCTAATGAAATGATATTATCTTTTACCGTAATCGCTCGATTTTCTGATAATTGTTTATTGGCAGCTACAGAACCTATGCTATCTGTATGAGCTGTTATGCGGAGATTGAGCCCTTTTTGTTCTTTATATTGGCTTAATTTTTTTAGCACAAATTCCGCTTCATTAGTTAATTGAGCAGAGCCTGTTTCAAAGAACACTTCTACTTTAAAGTCGACGTAATCTATGATGGGTTCAGAGACTGTTTGTGCAAGAAGAGCATAGGAAAGGAAAGAGAAAAATAGAATGGAAATAGCGTACTTCATAAAGGGTGGATATTTTGATCGATATTCTTTTAGGTGCTAGATTTTTTTTTGGCGTACTCGATCGTTTTTATAGCAACGGATTATTACCATTTTATTAGCTGAAGCTATATATAGCGTAAGCTTAAAAAGTAGTAAGTGCTAGAGATTATTCGTTACCCAAATCTTATCATCGGATGGCTGGCGCCGTCCAATGAAGAGGTTTCGTTGCCATCGGACGGCGCTAGCCATCCG
Source organism: Saprospiraceae bacterium (assembly GCA_023300255.1). Classification (GTDB taxonomy): domain Bacteria; phylum Bacteroidota; class Bacteroidia; order Chitinophagales; family Saprospiraceae; genus JAFMDF01. The sequence continues at coordinate 3,303 of JALZWC010000235.1, forward strand.
ATGGTTAATTTTGCAGTATTATTTCTTTTTTAACTGACGATCTATAGTCTGACAGCTATGGTTACAAACTTCTAAAATAGTGCTTACAAGTTATATTTAATAGCCAAGGCCAAAGTCTTCTCTTTAATTTGGTCAATATATTTTTT
>JALZWC010000236.1 GCA_023300255.1 Saprospiraceae bacterium
TATGCTTAGTTTTTCAGAATTCCTTAGAGTAAAAAATGACTAGCTTAAAACGACCAATTTATTCTCACTTTTTGCCTAAATTGAATTAAGGCAAAGTGTAAGAGAGATAAATAATTTGTGCATTGTTCTTTAGAAAGTAATTATTTATGAGAAGTAGAAACTACAATCAAAACGAGGTAATACATTATCTTGCTAAGTATTTATCAGAGGCAACTAAAAAAATTCATTTGGCTATTGGTTGGTTAAATGATGATGGATTATTTGCATTGCTTCAAAAGCAGGCAATGTCTGGAGTAGAAGTCGTTTTGATCTTACTTGAAGAAGATGATCAAAATCTTGCTTGGAAGACGCCTCAAAAAGGAATACTTCAAAAAGGGAACTATAGAGGAGTGAAAGTTATTACAGTAGAGGAGGCTTATAAAGAACGTTTCATAGATCATAGATTTGGTATTATTGATGACGCTATTGTTTTGACAGGTAGTTATGACTGGGGGCTTTCAGGCTCTTCAAAGGATGCTGCTTTGACGATTACTAAGCAAGTTCCTTCTTTAGCGCAAGGTTTTGAGGTAGAATTTAATCGATTATCTACATTAAAACCCAGTGCAAAAAGAACTAAAAAAGTTGTCAATCCAACAATAGAGCTGCTTAAAAAATTGGAAGTTATTAAAACCTTGGTGGGTATTGGAGATACAGACTTTCTTTACTTGAGATTGAGAGGCTTAAAGAAATATTTACCAGACGAGAATGTTGCTTTAATCCATGAGACCTTACGTAATAAATTATATGAGGAAGCCATAAGCTTTATCAAAAAATTCACGAATTATCATCAATATTTTCAAGCATGTATAGAGCCACCAATTGATAATTTTAGACGAGAAATTCAACAATTAGAAGATGAAATTGCTAATATTAGTAATGAATTTAGCGAGACGGAAAAGTTGTTGCATCAATTTAGTGTAGATCACACAGCGACGCTTGGAGATCTATTGCAAAAAATCCTTTTTCAAAGTAAAGTAAAAGCGGAAATTGAACAAGAAACAAGAGGAGATCAAAAGGCTTTCGAAGAAGCTAAAAATGATTATGAAGAATACACTAAAACGCATGAGGCAGCCAAAAAACAAAAGCAAAAAGTACTAAGTCGCCAAGAACAGAAGGAATTAAAAAAACTATATAGGCAGTCCTCTTTGAGATGTCATCCTGATAAAGTAGTGGAAGAGCTTCATGCGCAGGCGGAGGAAATATTTATTGAACTCAATCAAGCCTATAAAGCAAATGATTTAGAACGACTCCGAGCTATTAATCAGCAGCTAAAATCTGGACGAATGCTTTCTAAATCAGAAGGTATTACTACTTTGAAAAAACTAGAAAGCTCTTACAATAATTTAAATCAAAAGCTAAAAGATTGGCAAGAAAAATTAGCTACCCTTCAGCAAATGCCATCTTATAAAACCATTAGTAGTATCGACGATTGGGAAGTGTATTTTGAAGAAACACGGGTGATTTTAGAAGCGCAGTTAAATCGTTTGATTCTCCATAATGAAGCTCATTTAAAGCCTTCACTATAGTACATTAAACAGTGGTGACAATTATTTAACATTAGATACATAAAGAAAGAAGGCTTGGCGGAACAATCCACCAAGCCTTCTTTACAATTTTTCTCTACCTTTCTCTACTCCTCAATTTTCTTACTTCTCTTAATTCCTTTTCTTTTTCCTTTGCCTTTCGATTTACCTATACTTTCTTTTATGTAGGTAGTATATTGCGTATCAGTTAAAACAGCTTTCATATCTGCATCTAATTGAGATTTAGCTTCTTTACGCGCTGCACTTCTTGCTCCTTTAGCTTCTTCAGACAAGTCTCTCTTTCCTTTACGGGCTTCCTGATGTTTTGTCAAAATAGAGGTGACTTGCTCTTCTTGAGTTTCTGATAAATTTAATTTTTCTGATAATTGGTCCACTCTATTTTCAATAAATTTTCCTTTATCGTTATTCTGGCCCTTACCTTGACCTTTACCATCTCTAGCGCCTTTACCTCCTTTAGCTGGTTTATTTGCTTGGTAAGTAGTATATTGATCTGCATTTAGGATAGCTTTCATTTTTGCGTCATTTGCTGTTTTAGTGGCTTTCCATGCAGCTTTTTTTGCTTCCTTTTCTTCTTTTGTCAACTCTCCTTTAGTTTCTTTTTTATTTGGACGCTCTGCTTGTTGAGTTGTCAACAACTCTTTTACTTGTGTCTGTTGCACCGGTGTCAAGGATAATTCTTCTGTTAATTTATCTACCTTGTTTTGGATTCTTTCAGTAGCATTTTTTTTACCCTGACTAGCATGTGGTGGTTTTACACGAACAGGCTTCCCAGCTCTTTCAATTGATTGAAAAGCAGCGTATTGATCTTTGTCTAAGATTTCTGCTAACTTTATATAGGTAGTCGCTTTTTCCCTTTTTCTATCCTTAATATATGTTTGTCTTTCTTCTTGAGTTAAGTTTCTAATATTTTCTCCTTTTACTGCTTCTCTTTTACCTTCTGACAAAAATAATTCATAGATCTCATTTTTCTGAGTATCTGTTAGGTTTAATTCGCCACTAATCTTTTCCACTCTAGCTTGTGCTCTTTCCTCTGGGGATTTTTTATTTTTTTGTGCTTGTGCAAATAGGCTTGAAGTAACCAATATTGCTAATAACAAAAATCTTTTCATGATGTGTATTTTTTAATTAAACGAGTCTTGTGTTTATGATCTCCTGAACTATTATTAGGACGGATTTATTTCAAGGAAGTTCAATAGAAACTTTCTCTTTAACTATACAATAACCTTTGTTCGATGAAATCTCTCCTTTCTCTTAGTTTGTTCCTAACTCATTCCTAACTACTAAGTGTTAAATCAATCTATATATGACTAGTTGAGGTTCGTATTTTATGAAGATGAACCAATCATAATTAACCTGACTTACTACTAAAATGGCTTTAGTAAGCTATGATTATAGAAGCTGTCGGTCAAACAGTATCAATAAACAAAATTCTCCTCCCTAAAAACAACTCCCATATCTCAAAATCTTAGCAGAGTCGATGGTTTAAGTTTGGTGCGACACGAAGTCGCTTGATATATTGTTAAACGGTTATCTATCAAATGTTATCAAACAAAGGTAGCCGATTTAACCCGAT
>JALZWC010000237.1 GCA_023300255.1 Saprospiraceae bacterium
AAAACTAAGCATAGCTGGGCTACGGTTCTTTTTTCAGGACTTCTTAGAGGGAAAAAGGGCAGGTTAAAATGGCTAATTTATTCTTACTCTTTGCCTAAAGATTATACAAAAGACATAGACTAAACAAAATGAAGGCATTAAAGGCTTTATTGACCTATTTTATAATAAGCTTGCCCGTTTTAGTATTCGCTCAAATCAATACGATCAAATTTGAGCATTACTCTTCCAATGAAGGCTTATCTCAAGTAACAGTAAAATGTATACAACAAGATACCTTAGGCTTTTTATGGTTTGGAACGGTGAATGGTTTAAATAGGTACGATGGTAAAAACTTTATTCAATACTTCCACGAAGCTAGTGATTCTTCTAGTTTAAGTAGTAGCAATATTACCAAGATTTACGAAGATAGTAAAGGTAACTTATGGGTCGGTACAGAGAATGGTCTCAATCTATTCGATAGAGCGCAAGATTATTTTCAGCGATATACTTTCAAAAAGAATGGATCTAGTAATGAAGCGCAAAATTACATCCAAGATATATTAGAGGATAAGGATAATAATCTTTGGATTGCTACAAAAAAAGGATTGGTTCTATTTGATTATAAAAAACCATCTTTCCAAAGTTTCTATATAGGAAATAATGGCGTTCACCAAAGTAACATTGCAGGTAATAATGTACGAAGATTGTACGAAGATAAACAAGGTAAACTTTGGATTGGTTTTTTTGGTTTGGACGGCTTACAATATTATGACCCAGCGACCAAACAATTCACCTCTGTTTTATATAATCCAGAGGAATCTGAAAAATTACTAAATGTAAGTATTTCCGATATTTTAGAAGATAGTAATAATAATTTTTGGTTAGCAACTAGAGAAAAAGGACTACTATTGTTTGATCGAGCGACCAATACTTATAAAATATTTCAAGGCCAGAAAGGAATACCCGGTAGTCTACAATCTAACACTATTTGGGATTTAGAAGAAGATAATAATGGACAATTATTATTAGCTACAGAAGAAGGTGGTCTAAATATAATGGATCTAAAAAGCACCAATACTCAATTTGCTTCCTACCAAGTCGAAAATCTCAATCCTTATAGTATTAGTAGTAATTCCTTATTGACTTTACATAAAGACAAAACAGGCTTAATATGGATTGGCACTTCTAGTGGTATTAATAAAATAGATCCAGGTATTCAAAAATTCACGCATTATCAAAGTCGTAAAATAGCAGGTAATAACCTAAGTGATCAAATGGTTTTTAGTATTATTGAGGATCAAGAAAAAAATGTTTGGGTAGGTACTTATAAGGGACTCAATAAAATAAATCCAAGTAGAGATCAAATTGATTATTATCACCATGATTATTATGTAGAACGTAGTATTTCTAGCGATCATGTCCAATGCCTATTACAAGACAAGAGTAGAAATATATGGGTCGGCACTTCTAATGGTTTAGACGTAATCTCTCCAGAAAAAAAATATCAAGTCAAACGTTTCTCTCAACAAAAGCGTAGCCTGTCACTCTCCCATCCGTCCATTCGTTGTTTACTAGAAGATAGCAAACGGCAATTATGGATAGGTACAGAAAAAGGGTTAAATGTTCTTAATAGAAATAGAGATAAGGTACGGTATCTATTTAATGATGAAAATAAATCTACTTCTATCAGTAATGATTTTATTCGCTGTCTTTTAGAGGACCAGCAAGGGCGTATATGGGTCGGTACAGAAAAAGGATTAAATAAGTTCAATGGGAAGACCGGAAAATTTGAACGTTTCCAAGCTATGTCTGGCATCAACAATGAATTAATCTATTGTTTATATGAAGATATAAATGGAACCATTTGGGTAGGCACACCAGGAGGTTTGTACAAAGCAGTAAAAGCCAATAACAAGATTGTATTCGAAACTTTTAATGTAAAAAATGGCTTTGCAGATAATACCATCCATGCGATCAGAGGAGATGAAGAAGGAAATCTATGGTTAAGTACTAATAAAGGCATTACTAAATTTACGCCTACCCTATCGAAAAACAATGTAAAAAATTATAATTACCAAGATGGACTTCAATCAAGTCAATTCAATAGTAATGCAAGTTATAAAAACACAAAGGGCGAATTGTTTTTTGGTGGTAGAGATGGACTCAATATTTTTAATCCAAGCGAGCTAGCTTCTAATCAAACACCTCCAAAAGTCATCTTAACAGATTTCAAACTATTAAATGAATCTGTTCCAATTCGTCCAGATTCCAAACTAGAAGAACATATTAGTGTCGCAGAGGAAGTCGTTCTTTCTTCAGATGATAAAGTAATTTCCTTTGAATATGTTGCACTTAATTATACCCAAACGCACAAAAATTCTTATGTATATAAACTAGACAATTTCGATCCTACTTGGCGGCCAAGTAGTAACAATTCTGCTGATTATACTAATCTCGATCCTGGCACCTATACGTTCATGGTAAAAGCCGCCAATAATGATGGCGTATGGAATGAAACACCTACTAAACTGAGCGTAATCATTGAGCCTAAATTAATTCAAACTTGGTATTTTAAACTAGGTGCTTTATTAGCATTATTAGGAATCAGTTATTTGATTTTTAGAACAAGAGTTCGACAATTACAAAGAGATCAATTGCAATTAGAAAAAACGGTGAAGGAACGTACGCAACAATTAGAAAATCAAAAAGAAGAACTAGAAAAAACATTAACCACTCTTAGGGATACACAAGATCAATTATTAACTTCAGAAAAAATGGCTTCCCTTGGTCAGTTAACTGCGGGAATTGCCCACGAAATAAATAATCCAATCAACTTTATATCTTCCAATGTACAAGCTTTAAAAATGGACTTTGAGGATGTCCAAAATGTATTACAAAAAGTTAAAGCTTTAGAGAACCATCAAGATTTGAAGAATGGTATTAAGGAGCTAATGCAGGTTGGAAAACAAATGGATGTCCAACTACTTCAAAAAGAGATTAATGGATTATTGGCAGGTATTGAACGGGGTACAGAACGGACCGTCAGTATTGTAAGTAGTTTGCGAACATTTTCTAGAAACTCTAGTGAATCTTTTATGTCTGCTAACATTCATGAAGGTTTGGATTCTACTTTAACTATATTAAACAGTCAACTCAATGGACATATAAAGGTTATAAAAAACTACGGTCCGATACCTTTAGTCAATTGTCAAATAGGTCGACTCAATCAAGTATTTTTAAACATTATCAATAATGCAATACACGCTATTGATGCACATCCAGAAGGCGTTAAATTCCCAGGAGAAGTATACATCTCCACTAATCTTAAAGAAGATCAAGTAATTATAAAAGTTCAAGATAATGGCGTTGGAATGGATGCTCTTACACAAAAACGAATATTCGAACCCTTCTATACGACTAAAGATGTGGGCGATGGAACGGGCTTAGGATTGTCTATTTCTTATGGTATCATCGAACAACATAAAGGCTCTATAGATGTGGAGAGTACTATTGGCAAAGGCACTATCTTTAATATTGTTTTACCTCTTGGGTAGACTGATTCTAAACATACGAAGTGCTAAGTACTTGTGTACTATATTAGATGATTTTTTAACCACATACCTATGTGGTTATTTAAAACGCTTCGTCTACTTATGTATTCATTATTTATGAGTTAATTATTTAGTATGATTTCTCCCGCTTTCTCCCACCATTCCAGCGTATAATAATAGCTTAAATTCATTAGAAGTAATAGGCATAATATTAGAAAATCCTGAACGTAAATCTATTAAAATATTTCCACCGTTATAAACTCGTATAACTTTTAGGTCCGTTTTTAGATTCTTGTTATCGCTTTTTCTTTCCACCGTTATTTTGATAGGAACCATAGCTTGTTGAAGCCCATAAAACAAATGAATACCTGCTTCATTTTTTAATAGATCATATAAACCATATCCTTCTAACTCAATCAAAGAGGAATTAAGTGGGGCCTGAAAAGGAATATCCAATGCTTCAAAAACTTTAATATATTGTTCGCGCAACAAGGCCATTTCTTCTTTTCCCAATCCAGCAACTGCTGTTTGAATATCTATTAAAATTTGATCCGATTCCTTTCTTAGAAAATACTTTGCTGCTCCTTCTAATATAAATACATTAAGAAAATTATCAATAAACTCTGTCCCCATATTATCAAATATGGGTGGTGCATAACTAGCATCATCTGTTAATTCTTGAATGGCTTCTTGTTGAAAGAAATGATCTTTAGCCATTTCTTTAACGGCCTTATCAGATCTAATACTCATAGAATACATATTTCTAATACGCTTTAATCGCAGCGGGATAGCTGGCGCTTCTGTAAAGTAGCGATCTCTATATCCTGCCATCATTAATTTGAGCCTTTCTTTTACTTCTGCTATTCTATTGGTAAAATGATAATGCTGCCAGTTCAGTGAATTCTTTTCATCTCCTACCACAATAACACCATCGACTTGTCCTCTATTAGATTGTTTCTCTATTCTTTCTAATCGTTTAATTAAGTCTCCGTAAAAGCGTCTACCATCTCGTTCATCAGGTAAATCTAGTAGCCATCCTTCTTTCAATGGCGATACAAATTCTAATAAATTAATTTTTGGAATCAAACGAGTCCCATCATAATCTATATCAAATAAAATAGGTTGTTCACTATAAGTCGAAATTAATTGCTCCGCAGAAAGACTAGTCAAATCTTTTTCAATTTGCCGTTTCAATGCCCTTCCTCCCATGCGCTCATTAAACCCTCTTTGAGCTACCCATTCTAATGCTTCTTGAGAAATATTTAAAATAGTAGACCGTCGGACAAATCCATCTCGCTGTAATAATTCTTTTATTTGTAAGCGAGCTATATTCAAAATATGATCTAAAGCTAAAGGTTTAAATATAACAATCTGATCTATCCGATTAACAAATTCTGGACGAAATTTCTTTTCTACTGCTTTTCTAAAAATCGATGCATCACTAGCCACATTTTGACCAAATCCAAGCTGAGAAGCTACCTCTCTAGCACCAACATTTGAAGTCATAATCACGATCAAGTTAGTAAAATAAACAGTCCGCCCTACGCTATCTGATAATCGTCCATCATCTAAAACCTGTAATAGCAAATCGTGTACAGAGGGATGTGCTTTCTCAATTTCATCTAATAACAAAACGCCAAAAGGATTGTATCTCACTTTCCCAGTCAATTGTCCTTCTGGATTATCATAATCTCCTATTAATCGATGTACAGCGCCTCCATCTATATACTCATTCATATCAAAACGAATTAAGTTTTTCTCGTTACCCATTAAGTAATTAGATAAGACTTTAGCAGCTTGCGTTTTCCCTACTCCCGTAGGACCAATAAATAAAAAAGAAGCAATTGGTTTGTTAGGGTTATTTAATTTTGCTTTGATGGTGTGTACCACATTAGCAAGTGCATCAACGGCCTCTGGTTGACCGACTAATTGAGCACTGATATGTTTTCGAACTTGGTCTTTTTTAAAGGTAAGTGTTGGATCGAAAATTGCTTCCTCTAATCCACTGAAATTTTGAAATTCTTCTCTCACCTCTGGCAAATCAATAAAGGAATAACGATACTTCACTGCTACCTGACGTAATAATTTGATTACACTACCAGGTAAAGCGCTATTCTTTAAATAATTTCTTTGTATCGTAAATAAGCGATGAATTGCTTGAATCGTAATTTCACAACCATATTCTATCTCTAGTAATTGTCGCTGTGCTAATACCATCTTTACGGCTTCCTCTTTATCCGGTTCTTCTATCCTTAATACTTGAAATAAATCACTAAAACGTCTATCTTTTTCTTGTACAACTTTCCATTCTTCCAGCGTCGCAATCAACACTACCTGTATCTGTCTCTTTTCGATGTAAGGTTTTAATACATCACTTAGACTCATATTACTACCCGCAGCTTTTCCTATACGCAGTAAAGCGACCACATTGTCAAAAATAATTTTATCTGCTG
>JALZWC010000238.1 GCA_023300255.1 Saprospiraceae bacterium
CAGACTTACAAAGTTTTGCAACTTGGGAAGTCTTGGTTTTCAAGGAATTAAATCTTCCCAAGTCTCGAAGACTTTGTAAGATCCGGAATTAACGGTCAGTCTGTTTAGAGTGGTCGGATCAAGCGATAGGTTTCATTCGACCACTCCAAAGTGATCGGATGAATTCATTCGTTGTCCTAATGCTTTTTACACTCAATTAAATTAATAAATATCCCTCCCATAAATGTTTATTTTAAACCTAATTTTCACAGCGTAACGAAATAAAGAAACATAATAATATGTCGGCTAATAGCTATCCATTAATCCTTTTTATACGTTTTTATAAATTGTCAAAAAAAAACTTTTTTTGTACAAAATGTAACATATCATATATTTTAAAGGTATCTTAATAGTTGTTAGTTAGAAATATATAAATAAGTATTTTTTTTAAAAGATAAATATGAAAAAATATTATTTAAAAAACTTTACTATCTTATAATTCTAGCTTATCTTTGTTTCATAATCCATACAACATTTATATTCCCATTTACAATCCCCCTCACATTTATCCAATTTTTTTAGGCTATTAGTATAATAGTGCTTCGTTACCTTATGTGACTAGCACTACTAATTAGGTGGTAAAGAATGATAATAAAGAGGAAGATGCAATAAATCTATCAAGACTTAATTTGTTTCTCTTCTAATACGCTATTGGTTACTATCAATAGGGTTGGATCATTTTTTACTAACCTAATAACAATAAAAAAACGATCCCCATGTGGGATGGAAAGCACTTGACTTATAGCCAAGAGTAATGGAATATGTTATTATATTGGAATTCGTTTCTTTAGAAGCGAGTAAAGAATAATTTACAATAGATTGGAGGTTTCTTCTTCTTTCTTGTTACAATTTATTCTTCATTTGTTCCTCAGTAACCACGAAAAAATAAGATCGACTATAAAGACGAAATTATTATTTTGCTGTTACTTACTTTGATAACTTCTTTTCTATCCTACCTTTCATATTAAGTCCATTTTAAACTACCATAAAGATTACTACTATTCCATTAGGAATGAAAAACAATAATTATTACAACTTGGCTTGCCCTTTCCTGTCAAGGCACGTAGGCAGGAAATGACTAAACCAACTTGTATCATTTATTATTCTTTCATTTCTTATAGTTAACACAAAACCAATTGAAACCTTTATAACAGACTTGCTACTTGTTAGAAATCTAAATTTGATTTAAGTATATAGTGAAGAGAACAAAATAAATTACCCCATTAAGCTTGTTCTTTGTCCGTCTAAAAAACTAAAAAAAGGAGTCCGTACCAAAGGGTATGAACTAATTTTTTAATTTCTTAGCCGAAAAAATAACTGCGCTTTTTGGAGCAACTTATTTAATTCTCTTCACATAGAATATAACAAGTCCTATAAAACCGTGAACTAGTATATGAAATCATTTTACTTATTGGTATGGCTAAGCCTACTGAATACAATTGTGTTCGGGCAACGAGCTTATGAAGTAACTACCACATCGGATGTTGATGATGGAGATTGTAGCACTACACATTGTAGTCTTAGAGAGGCGATCAATGCTGTTAATCTTGATGGGGAAGCCAACGTGATTAGGTTTGATATAAGAGGAAATGGCCCACAAGTAATTTATCTATCCTCTGAATTACCTGCCTTAAGAGATCGTGAAACGATTATCGATGCAACCACTTTAGTTGATAATTATCCAACTAAGGGTTTAGTGGTATTGGATGGTGGAAATATAATTAATAGGGGCTTATCTATCCAAGCTTCTGATGTTCATATATTTGGGATTCAGTTTCAAAATTTTCTACAGGCAGGTATTGCAATAGGGGATGGAGTCAATGAAATTTCAGAAATTATTATAGGGGAAGCTTCTAAGGGAAATATTTTGATCAATAATGGAACCGCTATCCATGTTCAAAAAGCTAAAACAACAACTATACAATCTAATTATATTGGCACTGACCTCAGTTATGCCGCAGGCTTAGGTAATACGGAAGGACTAATCGTTGATAATGAAATTGAATCAGAAATATTTGTAGGAGGAAATGCCGCTGATGGAGAGGGAAATGTTTTTGCCAGTCATCAAGAAACGGCAATTGATTTATCTTATAAAGGGTATGCTAGTATAGCAGGCAATCGAATAGGTACTGCTTATAACCAAGAACGTCTAGGGAATAAGATTGGTATATCGGCAAACAATCCAAGTGGTGCTTTGGACATAGGAGGAAATGCTGCTACTAAAAATATAATTGCTAATAATGAGAAGGGTATTTCTATAGAAGTATCCGATAATTTATCCATTAGTCAGAATGATTTTAATTGTAATACTACGAGTCTAGAAAATTTGTTCCGTCAATATTCACCACCTGTTATTGACCATGGCGTAGAGACGATCATAATAGGAACAGCTACGCCTAATGATGTAGTGGAAATATATCTTAGTGAAGGAGCTTGTGGGGAGAGTACTTGTCAAGCCTTGACTTATTTTGGAAAAGTTACGGCTACTCCTAGTGGTACTTGGATGTATCCTGGTTTTTATGAATACGGCCAGCATGTGGTAGCCTTGTCAAGAAATAGTCAAAATACCTCTGAATTTTCGGAATGTTTAAGGGTTTGTCCGGTGGAATTTTTTGCTACCGCTTCTGATGTGGATAAAGCAGTTTTTTGTGAAGGAGAGCCTATTGAATTAAAGGCAGATTCCGATTTATTGGGCAGGCAATGGGTCACTCTATTTGATGATTCAGATTTTACTTATCACTGGAAAGGACCTAATGGATTTACAGCAGATCAGCAACATATTACTAATATCACGGAGGAAGGTGCTTATGTATTAGAAGCGCAATTGTTTGGCTGTGGCTCTTCGCTAGATACAGTAGATATTAGGATAGCTGATTTTGAGGTAACTGCAGATAATACAGGACCTTATTGTGAAGCAGCTTCCTTTGATTTATTAAGTACGGTAGTTTCGAATATGGAGGAGATTACTTATGAGTGGACTGGACCCAATAATTTCCAATCGTCAGATCCTAATCCTACAGATGTTGGGGAATTAGGAGCTTATGGCTTAAAAATAAGTGCAGCAGGTTGTGAATCAGAAACAGCAACTACTGCTGTTATTAATCATGATTATCCTAATTTTTCTTTAGGGGGAGATCAGACGATTTGTGAAGGCGAAACGGTTAACCTTAATTTAGTAGGCCACCAAATATACGAATGGTTGTCCTCAGAAAATATTAGTTGTGATACTTGTGAATCTATACAAATTACGCCAACTAAAACCACTAAGGTGGTACTGACCGCTGGAGATTATGAAAACTGTGTGAATAAGGATTCTATTATTATTGAGGTAAGGCCAGCACTCCGAACAGCAGAGGAGCAGACTTTATGTCCAAATACTTCTTTGCTTATTTTTGATACAGTGGTACAAGCATCAGGAAGCTATTCGAAAAACTATATCGGAAGTTCTGGCTGTGATTCTATTCATACGATTCATGTACAGGAATTAGAAGAAAATAAAGTGTTTAGTCAGGTTGTTATTTGTGAGGGAGATAGTTATTCCGTATTTGGCGTAGACCAAAAAGAAACGAATCAATATATCCAAACCTTTGTGGCAAATAATGGTTGTGATTCAATTCACACGCTTGATTTGATCGTGCTTCCTATGGCTTTTTCATCAGAAGAGCGAACACTTTGCGCTGGAGAAGCAACCGCTATTTTTGGTTTGAATGAAAGTACTACAGGGACTTATACTAAAACTTTTCAAACGTATACGGGATGTGATTCTACTCATACCGTCAACTTAATAGTCCATTCTCAAAAAGAAACAAATCAATCTATTACTGCTTGTGAGGGAGAAAGTGTATTAGTTTTCGGAGAAAGAATACAGCTTGCTGGACAATATACTAGGACTTTTTCTAGTGCAGCTGGCTGTGACTCTACCCATCATGTAGCGGTAGATTTTCAGGCATTTATTACGACAGCAGAGCAAAGACCCATCTGTGAAGGAGAGACTACTTTTGTGTTCGGGACGGTCATTGATACTGCAGGTGTTTTTGAAAATACATTTACTTCTCAATATGGCTGTGATTCTATACACACGATACAAGTATTTCAAGCTAAAAAACAAACTGTTTCAGAAGCGATAACTATTTGTGAGGGAACTACTTTTAATATCTTCGGTGGGGAGATCGAGCAGCCAGGGATTTATGAAAAAAAGTTTACCAGCCAAGATGGTTGTGACTCGACTCATATTTATACAGTTGACGTATTGATCCCTAGTCATATTCAAGAAGACCGAATCATATGTGAAGGAGAAACGAGTTCGGTGTTTGGAGTTTCTATAGAAGATACAGGATCTTTTACAGAAAATTATATGGCTTCTAATGGTTGTGATTCCACACATACTATTCATTTAAAAGTATTAGAGAAATTCTCAACAAGAGAGGAGATAAACATCTGTGAAGGGGAGAGCTATTTGTTGGCTGATAGTACTCTTGTCAATACTTCAGGCATTTTTAAATCTACATTCACGGCCTCCAATGGTTGTGATTCCTTACACGAAGTGATTGTAAGCCTGCAACAGCAAAGTTATAGTCAAGAAGAAGTACAAGTTTGTGAAGGAGAGACGGTACAAGTTTTCGGAAATACAGAAACGGAATCTGGCACCTATACTAAGACCTTTATTAATAGTAATGGTTGTGATTCCATACATACTATACAATTGTTTCAAACTAAAAAACAAACTGTTTCACAAGCTATAACGATTTGTGAGGGAACTACTTTTACTATCTTCGGTGGGGAGATTGAGCAGCCAGGAATTTATGAAAAAAAGTTTACCAGCCAAGATGGTTGTGACTCGACTCATATTTATACAGTTGATGTATTGATCCCTAGTTATATTCAAGAGGACCGTACTATTTGTGAAGGAGAAACTAGTTCAGTTTTTGGTATTCCTACACAAGAGACAGGTTCCTTTACAGAAAATTATGTGGCTTTTAATGGCTGTGATTCCACACATACTATTCATTTACAAGTATTAGAAAAATTCTCAACAAGAGAGGAGATAAATATCTGTGAAGGGGAGAGTTATTTATTATCTGATAGCACCCTTGTCAATACTTCAGGTATTTTTAATTATACCTTTACGGCTTCTAATGGTTGTGATTCCTTACACGAAGTGATTGTAAGTCTGCAACAGCAAAGTTATAGTCAAGAAGAAGTACAAGTTTGTGAGGGCGAGGTAGTACAAATTTTCGGAAATACAGAAACGGAAGTTGGCACCTATACTAAGACTTTTATTAATAGTAATGGTTGTGATTCCATACATACTATACAATTGTTTCAAGCTAAAAAACAAGCTGTTTCAGAATCTATAACGATTTGTGAAGGAACTACTTTTAATGTCTTTGGAGAGGAGGTTGAACGGGCAGGAATTTATGAAAAAGTATTTATTAGCCAAGAGGGATGTGACTCGACTCACACTTATACAGTTGATGTATTGATCTCTAGTTATATTCAAGAAGACCGGACCATTTGTGAAGGAGAAACTAGTTCCGTCTTTGGCGTTCCTACACAAGAGACAGGATCTTTCACAGAAAATTATATGGCTTCTAATGGCTGTGATTCCACACATACTATTCATTTAAAGGTATTAGAAAAATTCTCAACAAGAGAGGAGATAAGCATTTGTGATGGCGAAACGTATTTGTTATTTGATAGCACTATTGTAGATGCCTCAGGTGTTTTTGAACATACCTTCACTTCGTCTAATGGTTGTGATTCCTTGCACGAAGTGGTCGTAAGTGTACAACAGCAAAGCTATACTCAACAAGTGTTACAAGCTTGTGAGGGAGAGACAGTACAAGTTTTCGGAAATACAGAAACAGCATCTGGTACCTATACCAAGACCTTTATAAATAATAGCGGTTGTGATTCTATACATACAATTGAAGTGGACATATTACAACCAGTTTCCATAACGGAAGCAGCTTTAATATGCGAGCAAGAAACCTTTCTTTTTGAAGAGGAGCTATTAAATAAGACAGGTACTTATACAAAAAAATATACAGCATTCAATGGATGCGATTCCATACATATAATCCAGTTAACTATCCAAGAGCAGATAGCAACCACTCAAATGATCCGTTTGTGTGAAGGAGAAAGCATTTCTCTTTTTGGCACGTCCACCAATAGCGCAGGGATCTATTCTGACAACTTTATTGCAGAAGGTGGTTGTGATTCTACTCATACTTTTATTGTGGAAATGGTATCGCCTGTTATTCAAGAAACAGCACACTTCTTTTGTGAAGGAGATGTCGTTTCTTTTTATGGAGAATCAATTGATGCGACTACTACTATTAATAAAGTGTTCACTGGCGCTAATGGTTGCGATTCTACACATGTTAATCATATAACGATTCAAGAAAAGGAAGTCATAGAAACGGTTCAGACAGTTTGTCAAAAGGAATGTACTACTTTATATAATGCCACGATATGTACATCGGGTATATGGAAACAAGATTTAATTAATCAGCAAGGCTGTGATTCTACGCATATAGTTTTATTGACGATATTAGAACCAGTATTCACTGGGGAATCTATCACTTTATGTGCTGGAGATTCTGCAACTGTATTTGGTAATTACATACAGGAAGAAGGTACCTATACCCAAAGTTATACAGGCTCGAATGGATGTGATTCAACACACACTATTGATTTGACTCGTTTATTGGAATTACAAGTAACCACTGTACAAAAGTCCAGCTGTCCAGTGACAAACAATGGAGAAATTGAAGTAAAAGTTACAGGTAGTGCGGCACCTTATAATTACCAATGGGCTCATTCTTCATTGGATCAAGCAGAATTATTGGCGCTTTCAGCAGGTGATTATTCCTTAACAGTTACGGATGATAATAACTGTGAATTCATTCAAAATTTTGTATTAGAGGCATTTGAATTACCTAGTTATGAAATAGATCCTATCCACATTAGTTGTAATGGGGTAGCAGATGGATCAATCGCCATTTATACAACAGATAGTTTAACTTATCAATGGAACGAATCTACCTATTCTATCAATAAGGGTTTAGAGGGTTTAGTCGCTGGACAATATGATTTAAATATTTTAGATCAAAATAGTTGTAGCTATTCAGAATCAATCCGTTTAATAGAACCACCTCTGATTCAATTAGACTTGCCAGCGGAAATTACCATTCAGTTGGGCGAAACGATTGATTTGACACCTACTGTAATATATCCTAAACCAGTCGACTACGAGTGGAATGCCCCTGTTGCTATGGATTGCACAGATTGTCCCAATGTGCGTATTCGTCCTTTTAAGAATACGACCGTTCAATTGATCGTTTATGATGAAAATAATTGTGAAGCACAACAAGAGACGCTAATAAAAGTAGATCAAAATAAAGATATATATATATCTAGCGCATTTAGTCCTAATGGAGATAGTCGAAATGATATATTTATGATTCAGTCAGGAGAGTACCCTATTCAAAATATAGAGGTGTTTAGAGTATACGACCGTTGGGGAGTCTTACTGTTTGATGCTAGTAATATACAGCCAAACGCAGCAGATTTTGGATGGGATGGGACTTTTGATGGACAGCCAATGGGCATAGGCGTATATATATATTATACAAAAATTCAATTT
>JALZWC010000239.1 GCA_023300255.1 Saprospiraceae bacterium
CCAGAGAAAATATTCGATATTCAGGTAAGCCGAGACGATATATGGATTGGAACGGATAAGGGATTAGTACGAGTAGATAAAATAAAAGGGCAGGCTACTAACTACCGAAATGGCCTGTTGGCCAATCCTATCCATCACCTTTTTTTATCTAAGGATAAAAAACTTTATGTTGGTACAACTAAGGGAATTCACAAAATTGATCCTATTACGCTTGAACAACAATCTTATCCTATTCCTCAAAAAGTACTACAAAAAAACTCTTACTTCGAAGTGATGAGTATCCTCAAAGATAAGCGAGAGCAAGTATGGTTAGGCACTAAGGCCGGATTGTATTGCTTGGACGAGATAACAGGTACTTATAAAGCTTATACTCACGATCCTAATGATCCTAATAGTATAAACGATAATAGCATTTATGATATTCATGAAGACGCTAAAGGTAACTTATGGTTTGCCACACTTAATGGATTGAATAAACTTAATTGGGATAGAGCGGATGATAAAGTGATGTTTAAACAATATCATAATAACCAAGATGTCCCCAATAGTCTTCCTTCTAATAAATTAATAGCTATAGAAGAAATCAACGAACAATTATTTTTTGGTTCAAGACATGGCTTATTTACTTATGATCCAGCACATGATAATTTTATTGATTTAAACACAAATTTTACTAAATATAATATCGGCAGTCTTGAAAAAAGTCTAGATCATCAACTTTGGGGAAGTACGGCAAAGAATATTTTTCATTATGATATCGAAAAAAAATCTTTTAAATTTTATGACAGCTATGACGATTTGGGAGGAGCGACTTATATAAGAAATGCTAGTACCATAGATGACGAAGGCAATATCTATTTTGTTAGTAATACTGGAGCAACTAAATTTACTCCTTCTCAAATTGTGAGAAATAGAGAAACCTCTCCTGTCGTTTTGACGGATATTAAAATTATTAGTCCGACTCGTACACATATTTCTACTGATGCTTATAGCGAAAGTTTAAGTTTAAACCATGATGATTATCATTTAACACTTGGATTTGCGATTCAAAATTTTATTGGTTCTAAGCAAAACCAATATGCCTATATGTTAAAAGGGTTTGATAAAGAGTGGACTTATACGTCTACCGATTTGAGCGCTACTTATACAAATCTGTCCTATGGGGAGTACGTTTTTAGAGTAAAAGCTAGTAACAATGACGACATTTGGAATGAAGAGGGACTGCAATTAAAAATTTCAAAAGCCCCTGCATTTTGGGAGACTTATTGGTTTAGAGGAGGTATTATTCTACTTATAGGATTTATTGGATATTTATGTACCGTCTTGTACACTCGTAATGTTCGTAACAGAAACAAAGTGCTTTCTCAATTCAATGAAGATTTAAATCAAGAAATTGTTGAGCGCAAAAAAATAGAAACGGAGCTACAAAAACGAGATAAATACATGGATCATTTAGTCAAAGAACGAACCCAGCAACTAGAACTTAAAAATGGAGAGGTTCGTTCCTTATTAATGAAAATACAAGGCAGAAATGACGAATTAGAAGACCTCGTTTCACAAAGAACAAAAGAACTAAAAGATTATAACGAAGAACTAGAAAGATCTAATTATGATTTAGAACAATTTGCCTATATAGCTTCTCATGATTTGCAAGCACCGCTAAGGACCGTCAAAAGTTTTAGTGAATTACTAGGAAAAAGTGTGCGAGATAGATTGACGGAAAGGGAGTTAGATTTTCTGCAATTTATTGGATCAGGAGTAGGTAGTATGCAAGAGCTAGTAGATTCTCTACTTACTTTTTCAAAGGTTAATGCAAGGAATGGAAAAATGGTGGTTATTGACCTAAACCAAAAATTAGCTCAAGTTCAATTAGAAATTAATGCTTTAATCGAAGAGTCTGGTGCACAGATAACTATTGGTGATTTGCCAATCTCCATAGTAGGAGATAAAATCAAAATCAAACAGCTTTTTCAAAACCTCCTCACAAATGCTATTAAATTTACTACACCCGATACCATCCCTGTTATTAACATTCAGCATAGAGAAACGCCATCGCATTGGGAATTTAGTGTGAAAGATAATGGGATAGGAATTGGTCCAGATTTTCAAGAAAAAATATTTCAATTATTCCAACGATTGCACACCAAGGAGGAATACGAAGGTACAGGAATTGGTTTAGCTCTTTGTAAAAAAATTGTGGAACAGCATAAGGGAACTATCCGAATAGAAAGCGATAAAGGACAAGGTAGTTGCTTTATTTTTACTATTAGTAAGAATATGGTGGTTAAAGAGCATCAGGCTGATTTGGCTACATTTGTTTCTTAGGGAGGAGGAGTTGAAAGTGGAAAATTCTAAATAACGTGAGTTTTGGATAAGTGCAAGATCTGGAAGATCGACCCCGTTAAATATAGCAAAACAAACGGGGTCGGTCTTCCAGACCTTTAGGAGACTTTTGTTCCTTTTTCTGCAAACAGAGCCGCTCCTCTGGAGCTAAATAATTGAACACCAATTTTTTATATTCAAAACTGGCTACCCGCCTACATTACTGGACATTTTTAAAAATAAGGCGTTTTTTGCACGCAGAGTTCGCAGAGCGCGCAGAGAAACTCTATGTTTAGTGAGCCTCTGCGAACTCAGCGTGAACAAAATGTCCAGTAGTGTATAAAAATGAATTGATGCATCATTTGCAAGCCATTGATTCCTAGCTAAAGGGTTTTCTCATAAAAAGAAACGTGGAGGAAGAATCTAGTATAGTAACACAGAATTCATTCTGAGAGACTATCGAGCGCAGCGCAGATAATACATAGACTATCTTC
>JALZWC010000240.1 GCA_023300255.1 Saprospiraceae bacterium
CCGCCCATCCGCTTTGCGGTTCAGGAGCTTACACTCCTTCATCTTAGAGTAAAAAATGACTAGCTTAAAACGACCAATTTATTCTCACTCTTTGCCTTACATCTTTATGTGCAAACAAAAATATACTCATATAACTTCTCTACGCCTATATAGTTAATATGGTTAAATATTTGCCTAGCCTTCTATTTTTATCCATATATTGAGTATTAATTCTTATTCAAACAATATACACTCACCTATTCTCATTTAACCTAAGATGTTATAGGTAAGAGATCAGCGAAGATACGCCAAACTACCTTATCAAATAAAAACAATTATGCAATCAGCCTACCAGTATCGCTATATACTATTAGCTAATCTATTCCTACTCACACTATTTGCTTGCAAAAACAAAAAACAAGCTACCAGTCTTAATGTTGTTAGTTCCTATATCTATGCCTATACATCAGGTGCAGTTTCCAAATCGACGCCAATACGTACTAGATTTATACGAGAGGCTATTAGTGCCGACGAGGTCGGAACTGTTGTTGATAATTCAATTTTCAAAATAAATCCAAGTATAGCAGGTAGCGCTGTATGGGAGGATACCAGAACAATTCTTTTCAAACCAGAAGGAACATTTACTTCTGATGAAAATTATCAAGTCACTGTGGCATTACAAAAATTATTTTCAGATGCAAAAGGGAAAACTAGCGAATTTATATTTAACTTTAGAACAAAACCTTTACGTTTTGATTTGCTAGTAGAAGGATTAAAAGAAGTAAACAAAAAATTAAAATCACAGGAATTGATTGGAACGATTAATACTTCTGATCTAGTTCCCACCGAGTTGATAGAGCAGTCACTAAATGCTCAACAAGATGGTCGAGACTTACCGATCACTTGGATTGATCTAGAGAGTGGTGCTAAACATCGTTTTATTATAAAAGAAATTCGACGAGAAGAGAAGGCTTCTGAAGTAGTACTTAACTGGAACGCTAGTCCCTTAAACATCAAAGAGAAAGGTAGTAAAACTATTGCTGTTCCGGCGATCCATGATTTCAAAGTACTAACGGTAAGTACTAGCGCAGAAGGAGACCCACATATATTAATTAACTTTTCAGATCCCATCCTAAAAACACAAGAACTTAAAGGCTTGGTGTCTATTAAGGATTATACAAAAGGCTTAAAGTATATAGTAGAAGGGAATGACTTACGGATCTATCCTTCTGAAAAAATTACTGGTAACCATACCATACTTATTGGCGAAGGTATAAAAAATAAAACAGGAGGGCGTTTAACTAAAAGAAGTACATTCAATATTAGTATTGCAGATATAGAACCTGCCGTTCGTTTAGTAGGTAATGGAACAATTATTCCCACTTCTGATGGTTTATTGTTTCCATTTGAAGCAGTTAGTTTGAATGCGATAGATGTAGAAATTTTTAAAATTTATAATGATAATATTCTTCAATTTTTACAGACGAATGAACTAGATGGAGATCGTAATCTCGCTCGCGTTGGAAAAATATACTTACAAAAAAAGATTCTTTTAACCGAATTAGATCCTACCAGTAATAGTCGTACATGGACTCGCTACGCATTCGATTTAAAGCCCTTAATTGATAGCGATAACGACCCCAATGCTATCTATCAAGTGAGAATTGGATTTAGAAAGGCCTACACTACTTATACTTGTGAAGACAAGGCTACGACTAGCAATGACCTGTCCCTAGTGGAAAACCCATTCGATAAGCAAGCCACACCAAAAAGTATTTTGGATAGTTACTATGGGATAGATGGAGATAGGAGGAATTACAATTGGCAGCAGCGAAAGAAGCCATGCCATCATGCCTATTATAATTCTTCTCGATTCAAAAAACGGATGGTCATTGCCTCTGATTTAGGAATAATTGCTAAAAGAGGGAAAGATAATAAAGTCTTAGTAGCAGTAGCAGATATAAAGACAACGCAACAAAAAGTAGGCGTGCAATTAGATTTTTACAATTATCAGCAACGACTAATTAGTACTGCCACTACAGATAGTGAAGGTATTGCTAAAATAGATTTAGAAGAAACACCCTTTGTAGTAGTTGCTACGAAGAAGAATCAGACAACAGATGATCAAAAAGGCTATTTAAAAATGATGGATGGAAGTGCCCTTTCTTTAAGTCGATTTAATGTATCAGGAGCCCGCCCACAAAAAGGATTGAAGGGATTTATTTATGCAGAAAGAGGGGTCTGGAGACCGGGAGATTCTATCTTTTTGAATTTCATATTGGAGGATAAAACACAAAAACTACCTGCCAATCATCCAATTGCTGTAGAACTTATCAACCCCAAAGGACAAGTGACCCAACAGTGGACCAGTTCCAAAAATGTAAATAATATCTACTCAATGGCTACCAGTACTAGTACGGATGCGCCGACAGGCAACTGGGTCGCCAATGTATCCGTCGGAGGCGCAAAATTCAGTAAGCGTTTAAAAATAGAAACGGTCAAACCAAATCGACTAAAAATAAAATTAGATTTTGGAGATGCAGAAACCCTGCAGGTGCAAGAGGAACAAGTCTCCGGAAATCTACAAGTCAATTGGCTACATGGTGCGCCTGCACAAAATGTCAAAGCCAGAATAGAGGCACAAGTTACGGCTATTAATACGACTTTTGATAAGTATAAAGAATACGAATTTGATGATCCTGCTAGAAAATATAATCCAGAACCAATGGTCATTTTTGAGGACCAAGTGGATAGCGATGGGATCGCTGCTATTAAAGCAAAACTCACTAGCAAAAATGTAGCTCCAGGTAAACTACGTTGTAATTTTCAAACCAAAGCATTTGAAAAAGGAGGCGATTTTAGTACCAATAATTTCTCCATGCCTTATAGCCCTTACAATGTTTATACTGGTGTCTTTTTAAAGAAAAATAAATACGGAGAAAAGCGTTTGAAAATTAATCGAGATGGTGATATTGAATTCATCGCTGTCGACGAAAAAGGAGAAGCATTACGTAGCAGAAATTTAAAAGTTGGTTTATACAAAGTCGATTGGAGATGGTGGTGGGATAGCGGTCGAGATAATATTGCAAAGTACAATTCTGCTCAGCATTATGGTGCCATTGATACGGGTTCTTTACGAACAAACTCTAAAGGCACCGCTACTTGGTCCGTTAAAGTTCCTGAATGGGGCAGGTATTTAGTACGCGTATGTGATGTTGAAAGTGGGCATTGTTCAGGAGATTTTTTCTACGCAGGCTCTCCTTGGTATGAAGACGAGGACGATGGTGGACAAAATAGAAAAGCAGCCGCAATGCTGCGATTCGCAGCGGACAAAGATAAATACCAAGTAGGCGAATCTGTAGAATTAACCATCCCTTCTAGTGAAGACGGACGGGCATTAATTTCTATTGAATCTGGAAATCGAATCCTAGAAACTTATTGGACGGATACGCAAGCAGGAGAAACTAAATTTAGTTTTTATGCTACTAAAGAAATGACACCTACTATATATGCGAATGTGTCTTTATTACAACCGCATGCACAGATTAAAAACGATTTACCAATTCGATTATATGGCGTAGTACCTATCAATGTCGAGGATAAAAATACTAGACTAGAACCTTTATTAGATATGCCAAAAACACTAGAACCACAGCAGACCATTACTATAAAGGTTTCTGAAAAATCTAACAAACCAATGGCCTATACGATAGCTATGGTCGATGAAGGCTTACTAGATTTAACCCAATTCAAGACCCCTACTCCATGGAATACCTTTTATGCTAGAGAAGCATTAGGTGTTAAAACATGGGATGTATACGATTATATATTAGGGGCACACGGCACACAGTTGGATAGAATTTTAGCGATAGGAGGAGATGGCGCATTAGCCGCCACTAAGCAGCCCGATAAAGCCAATCGTTTCAAAGCAGTGGTTCGACATTTAGGCCCTTTTTATTTAGAACGAGGGACCGCTACGCATCAAATCACACTACCAAATTATGTAGGATCTGTCCGTACTATGATCGTAGCTGCTAATAAAGGGGCATATGGAGAATCGGAGACCACTACACCTGTAAAGAAACCATTGATGACTTTAGCTACCTTACCAAGAGTCTTAAGTCCAACGGAAAAACTGACGCTACCTGTCACTGTTTTTGCAATGGAAGATAAGATCAAAAATGTACAAGTAAAGGTGACAGAAACAAGTGGCATCGTTGACATTGTAGGTGAAAGCAGCAAAAACATTACCTTTGAAAAACCAGGAGAAACTGTCGTTAATTTTGATCTAGCAGTCAAACAATCCATAGGAATTGCCAAATTTAAAGTAGAAGTTTCTGGCGGCGGAGAAGTAGCTACCCATGAAATTGAATTAGCGATTGACAATCCAAATCCTTATGTCAATAGCCTAAAAGAGAAAGTACTCCAACCAGGAGAAGTGTGGAATACTACCTATGAAGCTATTGGTATGCAGGGCACGAATACGGGCATTTTAGAAATAGCCAATATTCCGCCAATTGATATAGGTAATCGTTTAAACTATTTATTGCGTTATCCACATGGATGCGTAGAACAAGTAACTTCTGCTGCTTTCCCGCAGCTATATGTTAATAAATTAATGGAGCTCGATCAAAAAATGCAAGATCGAAGTACAGAAAATATTAAAGCAGGAATTGAACAAATTAAAAAATTCCAATTGGCTAGTGGTGCTTTCAGCTATTGGCCAGGGAATACTCATAAGAGTGACTGGGGAACTAGTTATGCAGGACATTTCCTATTAGAGGCAAAAGCACTTGGCTATACCATACCTCCTAATTTATTAGACAATTGGAAACGGTACCAAAAAAAGCAAGCCAATAGCTGGACGAGAAGTACTAGCTATAATGATGACATTCGACAAGCTTATCGCCTATATACCTTAGCGGTAGCAAATGCACCAGAAATGGGTGCGATGAATCGGCTTCGAGAGACTGCCAAATTGAAGAATCAAGCTAAGTGGCGACTTGCAGCTGCCTATGCACAAACAGGAAGATTTGAAGTAGCGGAAGCATTGGTAAAAGAATTATCAACTACTGTTAAGCCTTACAAAGAGTTATCCTATTCTTATGGCTCTGGATTAAGAGATGAAGCGATGATTTTAGAAACACTAGTGCTAATGAAAGATTATGAACAAGCAGGCAGAGTCGTTAAAAATATGTCTAAGCAATTGAATTCTGGTTCTTGGTTTAGTACGCAAACAGTTGCCTATTCTTTACTCGCAGTAGGTAAACTAGTAGGGAATACGGCTATTGGAAAACCTTACAACTTTAACTATCAAGTAGGTAATCTGGCTGCACAAGATGCTGGCTCGGATAAACCAATTATGAATATTGATATTCCTGTGGATGGGCATAATAATAAGACCTTAAAAGTTACGAATAACAGCGATGGTATTTTATATGCAACGATCATTGTCAATGGTCAACCGCTAATGGGGGAAGAAACTAGTGACGAAGAGGATTTGAATATGAGCGTTCAATTTGTTGATTTAAAAGGGGAAACCATTAATACAACGCAAATACCACAAGGGACAGATTTTGCAGCAAAAGTAACTATTTCTAATCCAGGCAATAGAGGGATCAATTATGAAGAGATGGCCTTGACTCAAATCTTTCCTTCTGGTTGGGAAATTCTCAATACCCGCATGAGCAATCTTGATTATTTTAAAGATGCCAATACGCCTGAATATTTAGATGTAAAAGATGATCGAGTCTATGCTTATTTCGATATTAATAAAAAGAAGACCCATACTTATATGGTGCAATTAAATGCAGCGTATCAAGGCACCTATTATTTGCCTGCGATTACTTGTGAAGCGATGTATGATAATACGATCTATGCTCGTTCGGAAGGACAATGGGTGAAGGTGGTGGCGCCTCGGGAGTTGTAGTTTTTTAGATTCTTTGGATATACGTTTGGATATACGTTTACTAAACCTTCAAGGTTTAGTAAACGTGAATCTAAGTCGAGGATAGAAATAGTAATAGTTTTTCGTAGAAAAATATAGAGACTCTGCAACTCTCCGTCTCTGCGTTCAATACCACATTCCAAAGGAATGCAATTTCTAATTATATTTTTCCCCTCTGGGAAATAAGATTGAACGCAGAGACGCAGAGTTGCAGAGTTTAAATCATTAATGGCATAA
>JALZWC010000241.1 GCA_023300255.1 Saprospiraceae bacterium
CAGAATAAGGAGTTAATTTTTTGGTTAGATGGCTATGATTGTTTGAAGGTCAATGTCACGTGAACAATCAAACCGTCAAACAATTTCAACCATCAATTTTTAACTTATTTGTCCAACTATGTTTTTCTATGTTTTTCTATCATGTCTAAGAAAGTATCAAATAGATACCTCGCATCGTGCGGGCCAGGAGACGCTTCTGGATGATACTGAACAGAAAAGGCATGTTTACCTTTTACTCGAATCCCTTCGATCGTATCATCATTTAGATTTTTATGAGTTATTTCGACTTTATCCTGATTCTTAGCGATTGCTTCAGGACTAACTCCAAAACCATGATTTTGACTAGTAATCTCAGATCTACCTGTAATAAGATTTTTTACAGGATGATTAATACCTCTATGTCCATTATGCATTTTGTAAGTTGGAATATCAATAGCTCTTGCTAATATTTGATGTCCTAAACAAATGCCAAATAGTGGTTGATCGTCCGCTAGAATAGCCTTAGCAGTAGTGACTGCATAGTCCATTGGAGCAGGATCACCAGGGCCATTGGATAAGAAGTAGCCATCTGGTTGGTATGCTTTCAATACTTCATAGCTAGTCTTTGCTGGAAATACTTTTACTTGACAACCTCTAGCGACAAAACATTCTAAGATGTTTTTCTTAATACCTAAATCTAGCGCAGCGATTTTATATTTAGCATCTGCCTCTCCAACTACATAAGCTTCTTTTGTACTGACTTTAGAAGCTAGTTCAAGACCATCCATATTAGGGACTTTTGCTAATTGAATTTTTAGCTGCTCAATGTCTAATTCTTCAGAGGAAATAATCGCATTCATAGCGCCTTTACTTCTGATGTGTCGGACAATTGCTCTTGTGTCTACGCCAGAAATGCCCACCAAGTTTTCTCTTTCAAAATATTCTTGAATGGATTCATCTGCTAGTGTACGGGAAAATTGCTCTGTATAATTTTTGCAAATCAAACCAGCAATTTTAACATTCCCAGATTCAGTATCTGTGACTTTAGTCCCGTAGTTGCCAATATGTGCATTGGTAGCGACCAAAAGTTGCCCAAAATAGGAAGGGTCTGTGAAAACTTCCTGATAGCCTGTCATACCTGTGTTAAAACAGATTTCTCCAGCTGTGGTACCTTGTTTTCCAGCAGAAATTCCATGAAAAAGGGTACCATCTTCTAATAACAAAACGGCAGGTGTGTGCTGCATAATTAATTTGTGCTAAGTTGTATTAGTAGTAGGACAAAATTGATTTGCCAATTTTTTTTTAGGTCTCTTTATTATGGCTGGTTAGGTTCTCTTTAAAATCCGCGCAAAGATACTATTTCCAACAGTAAATTGGGCATTGATAGATGGATTATCTGCAAAATGTTAATGTAAGTACTAGGACATATTTATTCGTGGAATTTTAGGGTTAAGGTTTTTCCGTCTAAGTAGCTAAAAAATCAGTGCATCTATCGGGTTTATCTGACTGGCTAGACAGGCCGCCAGACAGTCTTGTAGGGGCAATTCTTTGTGGTTGCCCGATTTCGGCGGCAAATTTGGGCAACCACAAGGGATTGCCCCTACAAAATCGTTCAATAATCAAAAGTGTATGGTAGATAAAAAAATGGATCACTACTCAGGTGTCAGGGGCGAGGTGTCAGGAGTCAGGAAGCACAGTGCTGCCACCAAGTTTACATTTGCTTTATTGCAAAGTACTTGTTTTGGGTTTATGAAAAGGAACACTTCTAGTTAGCACATCGCTACCTGACCCCCAACTTCTCGCTCCTGACACCTGAGTAGTTACAAAACATGGATCACTAATTTTATTCAACAACTATTTTTCTTGTGCTATGTCCTTTTTTAGTAGTAAACTGAATAAAGTATAAGCCTGGAGTCCACTCCTGTACCTTTACCTCATTTCTTTCTTTTAAGAGACTAGGTTGCTGTATAAGTATTCCTGTGATGGAATAGATTGCATAAGAGATAGTTTCTTGGACGGTTGATTGAATGAATAATCGTTCGGTAGCAGGGTTAGGGTAGAAGGTGATGTTAGCGGCTATAAGAGATTCAATGGTATTAGTGGTTAAACAATTGCCCGTATCTTCTACACTTAATTTTATGATTTGTATAGAATCGCAGCCACTATAAGATACCAAAGTGTCTATGTAGGTTCCTGTTGTGGTGTGGCCTTGATAATTTTCTCCATTACAAATACTAATAGCTACCGTTTCTTCTAGAGTAGGTAAAATACTTAAATTTAAAATTCTTAAAGAATCACATCCTGTAGAAGAAGTAAAGATGTCAATATAAGCTCCTTTTTCTGATCGGCCCTCTAAAATTTCTCCTTCACATATACTAGCATCTATCTCGGAAACAATTCTAGCAGAAGAGACTACTACGTCAAGTATTCTGATAGAATCACAGCCATTGGACATTGGAAAAGTATCTCTGAAAATGCCTGGGCCTGCATGACCATCTACTCTAGCATTATTATTACAAACAATTACCTCTTTTGTGAAAACTATTGGTTGACAGTTGCTAGTGGAGGATACGCTTGTACCAAAGTCCATACTTAAACAAGTTTGATTGTTGCCAATATATGCATCAATAGTATCATCTGATGGTGCAATGCTTATAAATACTTCTTGTAGACCACTGGGAAAATCCACGGAAGGTAAGGTGATAGAGGTAATCGTATTGGGTTCAATTTTAGTGGCATACTCATTGGAGAAACGAGTGGTTGCGGCACTAAAAGTCACTTGTAATTCAGTAACATCAGCATTACCATTATTAGCGATGGTGATAATGGGAATCCAAGTAGAAGTTATAGTATCCTGGATAATTTGTACGGCTTCTAATGCTATTTCATAAAGCGGTGGAGTTTCCATACAAGTGGTAATGGAACCAAGTAATTGAGACATTCGACGCTCTTCAATATTAAAATGCATTCGTGCTTTTTGCCCTTGTGTAAATGCAGCCCAGCAATCTCCTGTATAATCCATATAATTGCTAAGCATATCCGCTTGATCTCCTAAGCCTCCCATACTAACTGGACGATAAGGATTGTTTTCACTTAGGTCGTCTTCATCTGCATCACAAGAATTGGAAGGTAGGTCGCAAGTTCCGCCGTTTTTTCCTGCCATACCTTTTGGTGGAGTATCACAAACAAAGTCTCCTTGTAATAAACAATCTGTATTTAAAGGACATGCTTGGTCTACCTCATTAGAAAATATATGTTTTAAGGAGAAATAATGTCCTAATTCGTGGGCTAATAAGCCATCCCAAAGAAAAGTAGTATTGATAATAATAAAATCTCTTTCACTCCCACCTAAATAGACTCCTGCGACATCAGTATTCGCAACTAAGAAAATATTCAAGTATTGGCTTGGGTCCCATGCTAGTGATTCACCAAAGTAGGGAGATAGTTCCGTTATTGGTCCGCTGGAATAGTCGGAGTCATTGTGTCGCAGAATTCCTGTAGTAAATTCCTCGTCGGGGTTGACAGAAGCTAAGCAGAACTCTATTTCTGTGTCTATACCATAAAGCGGACTTTCAAAGGAAGGAGCATTTGTATAACTATGACTAAATCGCTCATTAGTCCTTGTAAGGACTTCCTTTATTTTTGTATCGGATGGATTGTTATCTGAACCGATAGGCGAACAGTCATGAAGGATATGAATGACCACAGGAAATAGGAAAAGGACATTGTTTGATTTTTTCCTAGAAACAGGACTCCTTAGTTTGTGGCGATAGGCTACTTCATAAGCCAATTGCTCATTGGCATAGGTAGGATTAGTATCTGCTGATTGTTGTGCTATTATATCTGTTCCACAAGATATAAGTGTTTGGGCTTGTGGCTTTATGGCATACCAAAGCAGTAGTGTAAGTACGAGGGGGTATCTCATCAGTTTTACTTAATACTAAGCAACGACAGCATTATCTGTCTTAGTGAAGTAATGAGTATAAAGTATAAAGTCGTTGACAGCCAATATTCAAAAAATCATAATGGTCTACTTTATTTTGATACTTTTTACTTATAAGAAACAAATTATTTTGTCGTTACTATAATGGGGGTTCAGGGCAACAGCGCGTATTTGCTGTTTACCAATTTATTAAGTAAGTGGTGTGGTGTGAACGTTTAAGGGATGAAAAACAAATAACTAAGAACGATTAGATTGTTCTTAATTATTTGTTTCTTATTCCTAATTTTTTAAATATAAAATGGAACTAAAAAACTAAGGTAGTTGTAATTAGAAAAGAGATCTTAGTTGTAAGGCAGCAAAATTAATAATATTATATTAATTAACTATATTTAAATGGCAGAACTTTAGAATCTTTTACTGTTGAAAGTGTCATTAATGTCTTTAAACGTTCAATCTCTTCAATTTGAGAAAGTGTTTTAAAGAGTAATTGTTCGTAAGTTGGTATGTCTTGACAGATGATTTTGATTAAAAAATCTGCTTCGCCAGTAATAATGTAGCACTCTGTGATTTCTTCGATAGATTTAATCTTATCTAAAAAATTATTAAGTGCATTATCTTTTTGCCAAGCTAAGGAAACTAAAACAAACGTTTTTACATTTAGGCCTATAGCAGACGGGGACACTTGAGCATGATAGCTATTAATGACACCAGAATTCTCTAGTTTTTTCACCCGTTCTAATGTTGGGGCAGGCGATAATCCAATTTTCTTGGATAAATCAAGATTAGTAATCTTACTATTATTTTGAAGAATCTTTAAGATCTTAAGGTCTATTTTATCCAGCTTATCGGACATAATTTGGTGTTGTTAAAAGTTTTAGCGGAAAACCGCAAGTTATTGAAAAAGAAATTATTATCAAATAAAAAACGATTATTCGTTAATAAATTTTTATTTTTCCCAATAAAAAGGAGGAAAAGATAATAATATTCGGATTTTGAAAAATTAAATATATTCAATTTAGAAATAAAAGAATGATAAATGGCACTTATTAGAGCAGTCATTTTTCTGGAAAAGGGTAGATCAAGATGTAATCGTTATTGTTTTTTTTCTTTTTTTGGGTACGTTTTTTGCACATTAAACACCCTTAAGGGAATACTTAAGAAGTTTGGTTGAAAATCCAATATCCACAAATAAAATAATTCAAAACCAAGGTTCGTTATTCATTGACAATCTACTTAAATGATCGTACCTTGTTTAGAATATATATTTCTTCACCCATGTTAATCCAAAACCCATGATTATTTTAAGCTTCCTAGCAGTAATGCTATGTTTCTTCGGCTATGATTTAGTAAAAGAAGCACAACCTAAGACAAGATAATTAATCTGTCTTTTATCCTTATCCAAAATTAAAGAACTTTAGGTCTCACGTTTACGTGAGGCCTTTTTTATTTTAGACCATTCCTAAATGACCAATTAGTGCTTTTTTTAACCACATAGTCCGCATAGCACTACGTGCTCTATATAAGTAAATGCAACTCCTATTTTTAAACACATAGGCACATAGGCCACATAGCGTAAAAGCCTATGTGATCTATGTGCCTATGTGTTTAAAAATAGGAGTCTATTTTGTTAATTTAGTTTTGTCCAACTGCTTACTTACCTATGTGATTAAAAAGATTAAGTTATTTTTACATAAAAGTATAAAAGTTTAACATTAAGTCTAGCTTGTATTAAATCATTTTTCTTGTCAAATCAACTACCCAAATCCTATTGGTCTTTATTGCGTCAGCGCTTTCTTGAAAATAGAAATGCTAGATGGTCTGTCCGAGGATTATTATTGGCAGTTTGTTTAGCTGTTTTTGGCAATTTTATAGCAGGAGAAGTACCCATATATTGCCAATTGGACAATCAATCCTATTTTCCTGTATTTAAAAAGTATGCGGTGGATATAGGTCTAGCGACTTGGTCGCCTCCATTTCATACCAATAATTGGCGGTCCTTCGACTATCAACAAGTTATCTATCCATTAATTCCTTATGCAGCCTATACAACAGATAGGAAGAATAGACACTATAAGAGTCCATTTGATAAGCAAGAGGTGGCATCTACTCAATTTCATCATTGGTTAGGAACTGATAGTTTAGGGCATGACGTAGCTGCCGGGATGATTAGTGGATTGCAAACAGCTTTATTAGTTGGTATATTATCTATGCTGTTGGCTAGTTTGATTGGCTTATGCTTGGGGGGATTGGCAGGCTATTTTGGAGATGAAGAATTTCAATCAACTATCGCAAGATTGATTTTTACTAGTATCGGTGTATTTTTAGGTATTCATTTTGGATTTATTGCTAGAAGCTATGCTATTTCGGAAGGGGCATTTATAATCGAAATAGGAAAAGGACTAGGCATTTTAGTGATTGTATTATTTATTTTCAATAGGGTAGCAGTGGTAATGGAGCGACTCCCTTTGTTATCGAAAAAGATATTACTACCCATAGATCTATTAGTAATGAGAGTGGTAGAAGTTATTAACGGAGTGCCAGCTCTTTTATTAATTTTAGCTATTTCGGCTGTTATTGATCATCCTTCTATATACACACTTATACTTATCATTGGGATTGTTGCATGGACGGGTATTGCTAAGTTCGTTCGTGCAGAATTACTAAAAATTCGAACTTTAGATTACGTGCAGGCAGCTAAAGCGATGGGCTTTAGCCATACCCGTATTTTTTTAAAACATGCCTTACCCAAAGCATTAGGACCTGTTTTAATAACCATTGCATTTGGGGTAGCTGGCGCGATATTAGCAGAAGCGACCTTGTCTTATTTAGGAATAGGTTTAGGAGGACAAATTACTTGGGGTTCTCTTTTAAAGGATGCTCGGAATCAGCCAGGCGCTTGGTGGCTTGCGGTATTTCCTGGACTAGCTATTTTTTTTACAGTCTTAATTTTTAATATGATCGGGGAAGGGTTGAAGGAAGCGGTGGATGGGAGATGATTAAATTTAAGCTGGTGAGATTGATTAAAATAGAAGGTAAAATCTTCCTTGATAGGAGGCACCAGGCAGAGCTTTTGCGCCAGCAAAAAAGAGTTGTCATAATTTGTAATGCTGGCGCAAAGGCTTTGCTTTGTGTCTCCTATCCTTAAGGCTGTGCCTTATTAAGTAATGAGGGATTGATAAAATAAAATTAACCCTTTTTGAAAAAATACTACTCAAACAGTTTTTGGTAAGACATCTTGATTTGTCTTATTTATTGAGTGTGTAAAGAATTGGGGGAACATATATATTAAATCTAAAGAACACAATAAGATGTTGACATTTTTTACCACAT
>JALZWC010000242.1 GCA_023300255.1 Saprospiraceae bacterium
GACATTCACCCTACGGGATCGCTCATTCATCTTATTTTCCTCTTGAAATCAGTCATAGTATCAACAATACTCCTTCTTTCAAGAGAAAACTAAAAAAAAAATAATCTACCCAAGAATGTACATTTATTATCTCCTCGTTACTATGTGATTAAATAGTATTTAATTTTGTCCGAGTATTTATTTAAAAATTAAGCAAAGTCACCCCAATATTAAAAGGTCGCAACTCTGGCCCTTGACCATCTTTAAATAAATTATTAAGCGAATATTGAGCATAAAAGGCAATCGGTCCGACCCCTACTCTACCAACAAGACCATATCTGAATTTATTTAAATTAAAATCATCTTTGGTTTTCGTTTTCTCCCCTGATTCTGTTTTGAGTTTTTGCTTAGAATTAATTAGTATACCGCCATACCAGCCACCACTTAAATAAACGCCTTTTCTACGCCCAGGTGTTAACGTGAATAATACAGGTACTTCTAAGAAAGTCGTTTTCAACTTATTCTTGTCATAGACGGTTCCATCATCTTCTACTTGAAAAGAGATTTGATTTGGAATAATTTTAAAATCGTTCGCAAATTTGTAATTCATGAAAGCGAAGGACAAACCATACTCAATACTAGCATGAGACTTAATGATCGGAATCCTGTGACGAATCACATGAAAATTCAAATTAATAGAACCAGCATATAGTAATTCAAACTGATCTAACTCTGTTGGTAAATTAAAACTATTGCCACTCAAATAACTACTAAATCCAAGATCTAATAATCCAAGTCGTAAATCAGATCCGTCCTCAAAACTCCATTTATTATCATTAAAAGTAATACTAAATCCGTCGTTTCCGTCTTCGCCATCTTCTCCCTCTTCGCCACTTTTTTCAATTACTTCCGTATCTTCTACCGTTCCAAAATTCACTTTAGATGATGTAATCGTATCTATTTTTTCAGTCGTTTTAGTACTGTCTATTTGTCCCTGTAATGGTTGTACGAAGCCACTCAATAAAAGAATAAAGAGGGGTATTATAATAGAGAAAATGGTTTTATTAAACATATCATTATTGTTTTAAGAGTTAAGGTGATTTCTATGCTTTAGGGCCCTTAAAGCATTAAAATTGAAGGAATCAATAGGGTTCCAAATAATACATCAATTCATTTTTAAAGAACTTCTTTATTAGTCGGTGAAAAAAGAAGGAATAATAGATATTTTTATTCCTTTAGCAGTACCTGGCAATTTTCCTATTAGACTTTTGAATGTTCTTCTTTTCTGTGTTTCTACTTTTGCCATCCTATTGCTAGTATCTCGAATAAAACTAATTGCACTACTATTGATCACACTACTATGAATATCTGTTGGCACTTTTAATAAGGCTATACTGTTAGTTTCTAAGAAGTCTATCTTATTAGTTGCTTTCGCTCGTTCCTTTGACTGTACTTCTTGATGATCCGTCAACACTTTATTTGTTTCTTGATCCGCCACAACTTCAGTTGGTTCTTCCCTGATTAAAGATGGAATAGGTGCAGAATTATCAGCTATTATCTCTATTACTTTATTGATCGCCACAGTTTGGTTTTTAATTTTCTGCTGGACTGATTTTTCAGGAGTTACTTTTTCAATTTGACTTTTAATATCCGCTACTTCTAAATGAGCAGTAATTGATGACACTTCTTCATTAGTATCCTTTTGACTATTAAGAACAGCGTTAGTTGGATTGTTGCTTAAAGTATTTCCCGATTTGTTTTCTATTGAAGGAATTGTTGCTATAGGGTCAATAGTTTGCTCTTTAGGATAACATAGAAAAGCAACTAGTAATAACATAGAAGCCGCTATACTCCACCTCCACGGATTCATCCAGACAGCCTTATCTCTAGATGGTGTTTTTAGCAATTGCTTTTTATTAGCAAATACAACAGGCTCTGACGTCAATACTAGAAAATCCTTCATCTCTTCTAACTCCGCTTGAATAGCAGGATTGATTAGTAGAAATTGCTCCATTGCTTTCATTTCTTGAGAAGAAAGAGTGCCTTCTAAATACTCTAATGCGAATGCTTCGTAATTTAATTTATTGACTTTCATAGTTAAGAATGCTTCTTTGGAAAATCAGACTTGGGAAGTTTTGAAAACTTACCAAGTCTTATCGCTGAACTAATTTTTTATCGTTATTATCCATCTGTCGGATATAAGTCTGCAATTTCTTTCTCCCTCGATATAAATAAACTTTCACTTGAGAAAGAGTCAATTCTGTCATCTCTGCTAATTCCTCGTAGTTATAACCTTCATAATCTCTCAATAAGATCAAGGTCTTTTGTATCTCACTTAATTGGTCTAATCCTTTATTTAATAGTTCTCTAGTTTCAAATTGCTGCTGAAAACTATCGTCTCCTTTTTCTTGAATATTTTCATTAGATCCTCTAAACTTTTGGCGTCTTGTAAAATCTATCATATTTCGATAGGCTACTGTAAATAGATAAGATTTCGCTTTTTCAAAAATCACTTGATCTTTATTCACCCATAGTTTTTCAAAAGTATTTTGTACAATATCTTGCGCTTCCATTTCATTGGAAAGTTGTTTTAGTAGAAAACGATAAACGTCATCTGACAACTGGTTAACGCATGTATTGTATTCTTTTGTAGTCAATTTTCTATTAGTTGGTTTTGATTTAGAATAGAGCGTAGAGATTGATTTCATTTGAAAATAAGAATTTTCATTTTTAAACGAAATGGGTCTCTATTCTCGCATCTCTATTCTCTGTTCTCTTTTAAAATACTTGTTGTTTCGTAAAGTCGGCAATAAAACGGATGAGGGTATTCTAAAGTTACAGCTTAAAAAAATATTTTTTCTTTTTTATCAACTTTCTAAAAAATTGGTTGGGTTTTAAGCCCTAAATAGACACTATTTAGCCCAAAAAAAAATGCCAAGACTACAATGTAATCTTGGCATTAAATTTATTGAGTGTAAACCAATTTAGAGATAAGTTCGAACCGCTTAGCATCCCTACATCTACCTATTGGCATTCCGCAGGAATCTGTACACGTTCCGCTCGCATCGTTTTGTCATTCCGTAG
>JALZWC010000243.1 GCA_023300255.1 Saprospiraceae bacterium
TCGTTTAAGAAACAACGAAATTTCGTTAATTTTTAAACGAAAACCGTCTCTATTCTCTGCTCTCGGTTCTCTACTCTTTAAAATGTCCAGTAGTGTATAGGATTGTCAAATGTCAGACGTAAGGTATTGACAACGTGATGCTTGTATGATTTGTTAGCAATCTGACAGCGTAGCGACCTGACTTCTGACTTCTAAATGTCTAATAATTTAGGTGTTACTCTAAATTTCAATTGAAGCAGTTCGTAATCAATGATTTACAAATAACACATTCATTCATTTTTAAACAACTTCAATATATATATAACTAAAAACAAGGGCAAAAGATTCGTTTAATTTATAGAAGAATGTATAAAATAGACTTTAATAAAGGGGATTTAAGTGGGTCGTGTTAATTATTTTCTTTTTATTCTGTCTAAAAAATCAAGCCTATTTCCCCTACTCTGCTAGCATTTCAGTTATAACAGCTTCAAATTCCTTTCCAAATAACTCGTAATCCTCTGTTGCAGGGCCAGAAAAGCCTGTATGTATCTTTCTAACTTTATTTTTTTTATCTATGAATAATAACGTTGGGTAGGCCAAAATATGATTCAACATAGGCAAAGCTTTCGCAGCTTCTGCTTTATTAGCGGCTCCTGCTAATAGCAATTCGTAAGGTATTTCCATTCCTTGCTTATACCTTTTGATCGCTGCGTTGGATTTATTTGGATCTTTGTACTGTTCAAATGCAAGCCCTATCACTTCTAGGTCTTTTGATGGATGCTTTTTAAGATAATCTACTAAAAATCGAGTTTCATCCCTACAATTGGGGCACCAAGTACCAAATATCTGAACCAATTTCACTTTATTTTGATACCGTTTATCGCCAAATGTAATCACTTGTCCTTCTTCATTTGGAAAAGCGAATTCTATTTGATCATAACCTTCTTTTAAATAAGTCAGGCTATTGGGATCTGCCAATTTTACGGTATCATCTCTTTTACCCGCCCAAGTGGCTTGATAATGTTTTCCAGATTTAAAAGATCCAATCATTGTTTCATCTTCTAAAATCTTAGCTTCAAATAGAAAAGCATGGGATCCATCAAAGACAGACAAAAACAATTTATTTTTTTGTATTGTTCCTTCTAAGTATCGGTAATCCCCTGTTTCAGTTAAAAAAGTCCCCGTCAGGTGGTTCCCTTCTTGCTTAAAGACACCGACCCCAGGGTACGACCCATCCGCATCTTCAAATTGTACGGCCCATTTTCCAGAAACATCCATTACTGGTGATTCTTTTAATTGAGTAAACCGATAATTTTTTCCATACTTGGCCACAAATGGCACCGCATAGTTATGTTTATAATTCACGACCCAATGCCCTTGCATTACCCGTTCATTATAAATTCCTTCGATATACGCATCGTATATTGGAAATTCGATTAAGAAAGTATCCTTATTAGTAACTTTATCTCTTCCGAAAGACACCTCTTTTACAGGGATGCGCTCCGCTCCATTGATCAATTCTATATAGAAGTCTTTTTCATTCTCATAGATTATATCAAAAGTAAAGGGTAAATAATTGGGAGGGGTATCGTCATAATTAAACTGTTGTTCCTCTAAGCTCGCTACTGGCGGACCACCTATAATAGGATTTACATCTAGGGTTCCTCTCCAAGTACCTGGTGGAATGCCTGTGTGTCGATTCTCAATCGTAAAACAACCTGTTAATAAATAGGCACTGAGGATAATTAGAATGTAGCGTCTCATAAAATATATATTCTTTATTGGGTGCATCGCAAATTTAAGCTTTTCATGTCAAATAAGACCTACTTGGTTAGCCTTTCAACCTTTTTATGACCCATAAAAAACAAAAAGCCCGACTGATCATAAAATCAGTCGAGCACTTTTGATAAACCGCCTTCAAAATATTTTTTTAAGTATGAGGTATAAAGTATAAAGTATAAAGTATGAGGTATGAGGTATTGCTGTACTTCATACCTCATACTTCATACCTCATACTTCATACTTCATACTTAACTACCTATTAATCTGTAGATACCCTTTCATAGGTTCTGTTCCTTCTTCTAGGCTCAAGATGTAGAAATAAGTACCATCTGGCAATTCTTCATCATTCCAATCTCCAGACCAAAGGTTTTTATATCCTTTTTGTGTGAAGACTAAATTACCCCATCTACTAAATACTTGGAGTTCATTTTCCGGATATAACTGTAAGCCTTGAATATAAAATACATCATTGATGCCATCTCCATTTGGAGAGAAGCCTGTTTTAATCTCTAGATCCAAACAAGGTACTCGTATAGTGATATAGGCAGAATCACAACCATCTTCATTACAAAGTCGATACATGAAAGACTCTGGTTCTTCCAATTCACAATAGTTTGTATTCGGCATATAGGTAATGGTATTATCCATATTCATCCTTGCCACACCATATTGTGGTTCTGTTACTACTTCCACTATTCTTAAATTACCATTGATCGAATCATTTCCTATTACTTTTAAAGTGACTGGACGATTTACTTTGGTACTATCTTCATCAGATATTGCGATTGGGAATAGCAATGGTTTTTCAATCACATTGATCGTATAGTTGATCGTATCACAGATTTCTAACTCATCACAGACTACTAAGCAAATTCGTTCTGTTCCTACGTCTATCCCTGTAAAATTGATACAGTAATTTGTCTCATCTATTTCTACCGCAACGGCGGTTCCTGATTCCTCTGGACAAGCATTAATTATGGAAATAGTCTCGCCTAATAGTTCGTCTGATAAAGGGCAGAAAGCACCTGTTTCATCTAGCTCTATCGTTTCAGATAATTCGGTAATACTAGTTTGACAATTCACTTTTAAATCTAAAATGTATTCACAATCATTTTCTAAATGGCTAATGACCAATTGGTGCTTACCGACACCAACTTTAAAAATAGTCCCATTTTCACAGGCCTCCATTACTGCTCTGTACGGAGAATCGTTTAATAAAATTCCATAGTCTAAAATAACATCGAATGGGATATTTACACAAATTGATGCTTCGTCTGTACAATCATCAATGGTAGCAGATAATGCCGCTTCTTGAATAATACCAGGACAATTATCTGGTTCAGGTAGTATATTGACTACTTGAATGATATCAAAACAAATACCCTCTTCTGTACAAACCTCTATACAGAATCGATCCATTCCTTCTGCTATTCCTGTATAAGTCCAACAATAGTCTGCCTCTTCTGTTATTGATAGGATCTCACTACCGCCCAATAGGCAAGTTTGTGTCACCGAAACAATAGTGCTCGTGTCCATTACTTCCGATAAACAAAAATTACCGATAACTCCTACAATTAAAGAGGTATCTAAAATCGTATTAGATGGACATGCTACATCTACTAGCAATCGGTCTTGGCAACCATTTTCTCTGTCTTCAAAAATTAATTCATGATAACCTTCTGGTAGACTTAATAAACTACCATCTGTCGTTCCATCAAAAGCACAAGAAGTAAAGCCATTTAAATAAGGACTTCCATCCATTGAAATATAATAATTGTCTATCTCGAATGTAGGAATTTCCACACAGAAAGTGGCCATTGCATTACAATTATTAACCTCTAATTCCAATAAATCTGCTGCGATCATTTCACTGACACAAGGCTGTCCTTGTGTGCAGAAACTAAGGATCAATTCATCTACGCAACAGGTCAATTTATTTTCAACAATGATCTGGTGATCTTTTCCATTTGAAACATCTACTTCTAGTAAAGTTCCTTTTGCAATCGCCAAAATATTAGCTTTAAGGGTAGCTTCATTGGAACTAGATAAATCTACTATGTCCATGTTTCCATAAGTACTAGTAGACACACCTCCTGTTAATGTTTGAGTATTCCTATTTAACACCCATTCTCCATTTGGATCTATCGTATTCATCCAATCGGTCAATTCCGAAATATTCATAACATCCGTAGTATAACGGATACCATTCACTATCCAACTTTGAATACTGAAATTTGAATTAGAATTAAGACTCGATACTAATGCGTAAGAATAAATAATAGAATTTTCAAAGTCACAACCAATCATAGTATTAATTACTTCCCCATCTACAGAAACAATATAGTCACTGAGTTCCGCTTCCGTGAAAGGTAAACATACCTCTGATAAAGTAGTGCCTTCCTCTAGACAGGTCATCTCCTCTGTAAAAATAGGAACACATGTATCACAATTCTTTCCTACGGTAAGCGTTTGTGCAACCGAACAACCTTGTACATCACTTAAAGTGACCGTATATAATCCTGAATTTAAGTTGGTAATACGATTTCCAAAGAATCCAGTTGAAGACCACTCATAATTAATATCTCCAAAACCACCAGAAGCAGCTACTTGAATACTTCCTCCACCAACACCACAACATGCAGCATCCGTTACTATAATATCTGGAGTGATTGGCAAGGAGACCAATACTCGTACCTCATCGGTACCTGTGCATCCGAGGAGATCTGTTACGGTTACTTCGTAAGTTGTACTAATATTTGGATTGGCCACGGGGTTGGCTATATTCGGATTAGATAATCCTTCTGTCGGACTCCAAGCATATGTTCCCCCCCCAGTAACATTTAACTGTACCCCTTCTCCTGGACAAGCTGCTAGAACATTCCCTGCATTTACAGTAATTCCTGCACAACTAACAACGACTGGGTCTGTATCTGTTATTGGTGGCGGTGCGCCATTACAATCTTCTACAAAAACAGTTACCTCATCCGTATCCGTACAACCATGTTCATTAGTCACAGTTACCACATAAGTTGTAGTGACGGTAGGGCTTACTAAAGGTGCTCCAGTATTAGCATCTGTTATATTAGTTCTAGGCGCCCAAGCGTATCCCCTATGATTATTAACGACTAAACGAATACTTCCTCCTTCGCAAATAGCCTTGTCTTCACAAGCAACAGCGAATGGTCTTGGTCCTCCTACCGTGACGGTTACTATTGCTGAAGAAATACATCCTGCGGCATCCTCACCTGTTACGGTATAAGTAGTTGTCACATCAGGATGTGCCAATGGCGTGGAAGTATTTGGATTGTCTAATCCAGTAGTTGGCGACCAACTGTAGATAACGGCTCCTGTACCATGCAATAACATTGTTTGTCCTTGACAAATTGTTACATTAGATCCACCACTTACTCGGCAGCTTGGTGTAGGCGGATTTGGTGGATTTGGTGGTACTGCATCACAATCTGTTACGTTCACCAAAATATCCTCCGTATTCGTACATCCTCCTGCACCAGTAACGGTAACAGTATAAGTTGTTGTTGTTGTTGGAAAAACAAATGGTGCCTCAGAAGTTGGATAAAGCATCGTATTGGTATTATTCCATGCATAACTAGAATGACCATTCACCAATAAATAGATGCTATCACCTTGGCATATTTCCTTACTCTTATAAGTAATAATCATTGGCTCTTCTCCTACAAATACCGTTACCGTTGTGGAAGATATACAACCACCTATAGTTGTACCCACAACAGTATATGCTGTAGATTGCGTAGGAGACGCAATAGGATTTGCAATATTAGGATTGCTCAGTCCTGTTGATGGTGACCACACATAAGTAGTGGCAATATTCATATCTTCCCTTACATTCAATTGCGTAGTTTCCCCTTCACATATTGTAACATCTGGACTCGCCGTGAGCGAACAATTAGGTACCGTACATAAATCATCTAAGGTTACTTCCACACATTTCACATCAAAACAGCCATCTGCTCTAGTGACCGTAACACAGTATTCTGTTGTTTCGGTCGGCCGGGCTATTGGATTGGCACTATTAGGATTCCTTAATCCTGAAACTGGACTCCATCTATAAGTTGTTCCTCCTGTAGCACTTAATTGAGC
Source organism: Saprospiraceae bacterium (assembly GCA_023300255.1). Lineage (GTDB taxonomy): Bacteria > Bacteroidota > Bacteroidia > Chitinophagales > Saprospiraceae > JAFMDF01. Next base: position 5,881 of record JALZWC010000243.1, read on the forward strand.
CAACTCATTTGGACAAAGTGGTAATGGAGAAATGACTTCTGCTGTTACACCAAGATCCTCTACATTAACGGTAACTGCGGCAGAAGAAGTACAGCCCGTTGCATCTGTCACTACTACGGTATATACCGTCGTTACTTCTGGCATTACGGTAGGCGTAGCTGTTGTTGAGTTCAACATATTAGCCGTCGGTGTCCAAGAATATGTACCCGCTCCAGTCACACTTATTTGCACACTTTGCCCTCTACAAATTGTTCTTGCTGGACCAGGCACTACAAAAGGGCCAGATCTTACGTTGACAGTTATTTGATCCGTACCTGTACAACCAAAATTATCGGTTACAGTTACGGTATAAGTGGTCGTAGTTGTAGGAGATGCCGAAGGAGTAGCTGCTGTAGTACTAGATAAACCAGTAGCTGGACTCCATAGGTATTGAGTGAATGTACCTGCTCCTAAAGTGGTACTTTCTCCAACACATATTTCGGCTGCACCTGTTGCTTGCACCGTAGGTGGATCATGAACAGTAACAGTCATACCTGATTCTGCTTCGCAGCCATTAATGGTAGTAACCGTGACCATATAAGTAGTCGTAACTGTAGGCGAAGCTATAGGATTTGCAACAGTAGGATCACTTAGTCCAACTGACGGACTCCATTGATAGGTTGCTCCACCACTTGCTGACAATGCTGTTGATCCGCCTATACAAATATCTGCATTTGCACCAACCGTAATTGGTACTTCTTCTTCTACTGAAACAGTAAATGTTTCTGAAGCAATACAACCATCTGCGCCCATCACTTCCAAAGTATAAGTCGTTGTCTCTGTTGGGCAAGCAGTTGGATTTGGTATATCTGTAGCACTCAAATCAGTATCAGGAGACCAAGTATACCAGACACCAGTACCTCCACCATCTAACTCAATACAAGTACCTTCACAGATAGTTGTATCACCAATGGTCAATACTAATGGTAATTTTCTTACAAAAATACTCTCCACATGATCGTCTGTACATCCATTATCATCTACATTTAATCTAATCAATTTACTTCCTTCTGTATCCCAACTAACGGTAACAATATTACCTTCTGGTGCAGTAGTGGACATTGGAGAAGCATTTACTAAAGTACCACCATCAAATTCCCAGTTTAGTATTGCGTTTGGCGTGGAATTACCCGTAAATTGAATAGTCACTTCTCCATCTTTACAGAATGGTTCGACAACTACAAAGTCCGCTTCGGTATTCTCTGCTTGGTATAAAACAAATTCTTCCACTAACTCACACCCTGTAGTTGTGGTTACAATAATGGTATAAAAATTAATTAATCCATCTAATTGTGCCGTAAAAGATAGGGTATTACCAGACTCCACTTTATCAGAAACCGGACCACCTATAATCTCAGTAGAAGCAATCGGTGCATCTATTTCAAATAAAATAGGCAAGCTACTTGCATCACATAGTGAGGTGTTATTCACAGGTGTTACGATAGATGCACAGCTATTTGAATTACTATTTAGCTCTACTTCTATTTCCTGCTCTGGGCACGATAAATCAAGACATCTAACTCTTGGAGAATAGGTACCATTGCCCAAACCACAAAACTCATTAGAGCTTTGCCAAGTAAGTCCGCCATCAATACTGTATTCAAAATCATCTCCACAAGAAGTTATTATTTCAACGCATCCATCTTGTGCCGTTGGGCTAGATGGATCGGTGTTAATCGTTGATACAGGTATATTCGCAACTTCATTAATCGTAACGTTTTCACCTTCTACGATACAAGTGGTATCAGAATTAGCTATTGCTATATTGTAGTTTCCAGTACTGACATTAGTAAATGTGGCACTTGTATTCCAAGTCAATCCACCATCAATACTATAGATTAATCCAGTGGCAGGGATACTGTTTATTTGAATCTGTCCATTCGTACCTTCACAATCCGTTGGATGTATCTCTTCCGTATTTGATATAACAGAAGTAGCCGGATTAACTAAACTAAAACTGGGTTCTGTAACGATACAGGAAGTATCTGCATTTGCTACCCGTACAAAGTAAAAATCTGCTTGTAATCCTGTGAAGGTATTAGAAGTACTCCAAGTACCACCGCCATCTATACTATAAATAACTCCTGTGGCAGGAGAAGAATTAATGGTAATAATTCCACTCGCATTTTCACAATTATTTGGATTTTCAGGCAGTACTTCTGTAATGATTGGCGATTCTGGATTTACAAAAGTATGAGTAGAACCATTGGTTATGCAAGTAGTATCCGCAAGCGCTACGCTTATATTATAAGTACCACTTCCTAAGTTCTCAAATAAAGAAGTAGTACTCCAAATAGTCCCACCATCAATACTATAAATTAATCCTGTAGCAGGAATAGTCGGTATATTTATCAATCCATCATCTTCCCCACATCCAGAAGGAGGACGAACTACAGGATCCATAATATTTGGAGAAGAAGGGCCTGCTAGAAATTCTGTAGCAGCCGTAATTATACAGCTTGTATCAGGCATCGCAATTGCAATGTCATATGATCCAGCTACTAAATCTGAAAACAGATTATTGGTATCCCAAGTTAATCCACCATCTACACTATATATAATGCCGCTGGCAGGGGAAGATAAAATCTCTAACGATCCTGTTCCATCACAAGTAGTCGGCTGTGTAGGATCCAC
>JALZWC010000244.1 GCA_023300255.1 Saprospiraceae bacterium
TTTTTTAACTGCCGATCTAAACATTATTAAAATCATGCTTACCAATGATTTATAAGTTTTTAGCTTAAACTTGATACTTGAATTTGAACCTTCCCCTTCCCATACAATTTAAAATAATACCCCGCAGCGATCCCCCCGACAAAAGAAAAACAAGCCAACATCCAAAAAACATGCTGATGCCCTACTTCCCCTGGCGACCCATCTAAAAAATAACCAATGGCAGGTCCCATAAAAATATCAGGTGTATAGCCTATTAATGAAATAATACCTACTGCGGTACCTGTAAGTTTTATTGGAATTTGTCCATTTCTCATGACGGCGAAATACAAAGATCTTGCAGCATACACACCAATGGAGACCACTAAAATAGATAGAAAAAACAAAGCTGTTGTCGAATTAGATATAATACCTGTTGCGAATAAAATAGCTCCAATAAAAGTGGTGAAAAAACTAAGCATCAACCAAAAAGTAGCATCTGTTAAATCAGCTATTATTCCAACAAATACACCTACCACTGGTCGAATATATAACAATAAAGTCCCCACTTGTGCGGACTCGATTTGGTCATAAAGCATTACGTCTTGGGCGTAAAGAGACAAGATATCTGTAATTTTATAGCCCACGTAAGCACACAAGATAATAATCGTTAACAAAATTACAGCAGGTAATCGTAGTACCTCCTTTACTTGAGTTACAGTGATTTTATCAACTATAATTTTCTTTTCTTTATCTCCATCTAACTTTAAAAAACACCACACTAAAATTCCAACAATTGTCACGATGGCTATAGCTACTATAATGACATATCTAAACGCTATTCTACTTTCAGCAATAGACGCTTCTGCTATTTCTGAACTTAGAAATAAAGAAAAAACCAGTATCCCTAAAGTACCAAATAGTGCCCCAATTAGTCCTCGCCCACCATCTAAAAATCCAAAAGCTTTACCTTGAGCTTTTTTCCCTCCCCATGCTCTGGTCGCTTTAATCATTGGTGCCCAAAATAAAAAGATAGTGGTAAATCCCCAATACCCATATAGCACCTTAAGTGTAGTATAACTCGGAAAGGTAGCATATACTAGACCACCTAAAGCCGTTAACCACAATGCAACTGCAATCAGTTTTCGAGGAGGAAATCTATCTGCCAAAGGACCGCCAAATAGATAGGAAAACAAAGCAATCATCCCATATATGGAAAAACAAAAACCCAACTGAACATTATCCAAGTTAAAAGTATCAAGTACTGTTGGTCTAAATACACGAGGAAGCACAAATGGAATGATAAATACACATTCTCCTGCCAAAATTAATAGTAAGAGATAATACCAAGGAGCTTTATAATCATTCATTGAAGTTGTTTAAAATAATTCTAGAACAGAGAGTAGACCAGCCCGACTGCCATCATGCGGGCAGGGAATCGAGAGGAGAGACGTATTTCGTTTAAAAAACAAGGAAATTCTGTCAATTTCTAAATGAAAATTGTACGTCTCTACTCTCTGTTCTCTACTCTCTATTCTTAATTATCCTGGATACTCCGCAATTAATCCAAACTGCCATAAATGGTATCGGAAATGCATATAATGAAAGTGCTCAATATCTTCAAATGGAAGCTCTCCCATAAACGAAGCATAAGGCATATAATCTTGATTGGCTGCCCAAAAATCGTAGAATCCTTTTATAGCGGCTGGCACCTCTGCGACTGCTGCTTCCAATGAATCGTATTTCAACTTCGGTAAATCTGCTTTCGTTTTATCACTAGCACGGTATTTTAGTACACAACCGCCTTTTATAAATTTTTGAAAGCCCTCCTGCTTTGGGTTCGCAGGAGATTCTCGTTCCCCCTCATGTTTTATAGTGGTGTTTTTGAGAACGGAAACGATATGCTCCACCATAACTTGTGGGGTCATCAATCCAAAATTACCTTCTGTCTCAGGCGTTAATTTTCCTAACAATGAAGGCATTTGATTCAATAGAAAATCTCTTTTAGTTGTAGTTGTCATCTTAAGTATTTAAATAAAAAATTTATTTCAGATTAAAAAAATAGACAAGTTTATCTAAACAGTAAAAGTAGTTGACACTTGTTAGCCCCAACGGGGCGACATATTCTAGCATAGGGCGAAAGCCCTATGGAAGGAAGATTAGAATTTCATTTAGCCCTGAAAGGGCGACATAATAAGTCAACACGTATATATGTCGCCCCTTCAGGGCTTATGTCTCGGTATTTTCTTTTCCTAGGGCTTCCGCCCTAGGCTAAGATATGTCGCCCCGTTGGGGCTAAAACGGTCAACTGGTTAGATAAACTTGTCAAAAAATAGGAGGAATAGCTTATTGGCTTCCCTCCAATGGCCTACAATACGACATTTTTAGAGTAAATTCTAATCAATAAACATTTATTTCTTATAAACCTATCTGCTACTATTTTCTTATTAGTTTACCCCTATATATTGTTAAGCGAACAGAGAAAATATTAGATTAGTTATGAGCGCTCAAAGCGTCAAAATTAGTATGATTTTTGTAATTATTATTTACCAACCATACCTCCAATATCCTCTTTAAAGGCACTTCTTTTTAATTCATATCATCCCTTCCTTATATCTAATTTAATAAATAGTATGAAGTTCCCACATAATAGTAAGATTTATAATCTACTCTTATTTTTGTTGCTGTCTTTAAGCGTAACAGCACAAACAGATCCGAACCAACCCAATATTCTCTTGATTATCGCCGATGATATGGGAGTAGAAATGTTAGAGGGCTTTCAAGAGGGAGGTATAAAAGCCAATACTCCTCATTTAAATAGTTTAAAAGAACAAGGCATAACTTTTACCAATGCTTGGACAACTCCGCAATGTGCTCCGACTAGAGCAACAATGATGAGTGGTAAATATGGGATAAAGACGGGAGTAATTGAAGTACCTGGTGTTTTGGATCCGAGCCATTCTTCTTTATTCAAAGAATTAAAAGAAAGAACTAATAATGCTTATGCAGGCGCAGTAATTGGAAAATGGCAATTGGCGGATCCAGATGATTTGACCCATCCAGCTCAATTGGATGTGGATCATTATGATGGCCGATTCTCTGGGACAATAGGCAACTACTTTAATTGGGATAAAGTGACAAACGGAGTAGCTTCTCGGACCAATGAATATGCTACAACTCATTTAACCGATGGTGCGATCGATTGGATTAACGATCAAAATCAACCTTGGTTTTTATGGCTAGCTCATCTTGCACCACATAGCCCTTTTCATGTACCTC
>JALZWC010000245.1 GCA_023300255.1 Saprospiraceae bacterium
CAATAATTAGGGTATCCATCTAAGTTCGGACAATATTGAGAATCAATCGTTTACGTGGTGGTGTATTAAACGTGTTTCCTCACGCAGAGTTCGCAGACAAAAAACGGCGTTCCTACTAGTCTCTGCGGGCTTTGCGAACGCTGCGTGAAATATATAAATCACAACTTTGATACACTACCTATTAACTCTACCTATTAGAAACTGTCCGAGTTTAGAAGGATATTCAATAATTAGATAGAATGCTTAGCGACGGCACCGCCAAACATTTTCCTATAATATATTTATTGCTTACGTGTTCTTTTTTCGATGAAAAAAGCATGGACAAAATTAAACTAATAATTTAACCACATAGATACATAGATCACATGTGTTTCTATACACTATGTGTTCTATGTATCTATGTGGTTAAAAAAAATTACACCTTACTTAAAATATGTAACTCTCTAGACATCATCATTCCAGCTGCTGCTTTACCAAATGCTTTTACATGATCAGATCCAGAATGAGTATTTAGATCTTCTTCACTAGCCCATTCTTCTATAAAGATAAAAACAGAAGGATCTTTCTGATCTTGATGTAAGACATACTTGATACAACCGGTTTCTTTCAAAGTAGGAGCAACCAATCCTTGAAGGCCTGCTTTTATGAAATCAATATGTTCTTCTTTTGTTTTGAGTCTAGCAACTAAAATGATTGGCATATGTGATTTTTAAGTATTATTTTAAACTTGTCTAATTACGTACTTCCTGTAAAGGTGTCAGAATTTCTACTATCCTCACAAAAAAACTCGGTGCCCCTCTACCTCCGTGCCTCTGTGTTCAATTTTCGGAACACTGTTTCTCCTCTTACCGTATTAAAGTGATATCTCCCGTATAGGCCACTTCTTCCCCGCTCTCTAAAACCACCGCATGGTAAATATAAACATCAGGCTGTTGTCGCTCTCCTTTATAATTGCCATCCCAACCAGTACCATTTTCATTACCTAATTGAATGTTTTCTACTTCATAAATCAAATTGCCCCAACGCGTATAGATTTGTAAAGAAACAATTCTATCATCTGGACCTCCACCTAAGATGGTGAAGCGATCGTTGGTCCCATCAAAGTCAGGCGAAAAGGCAGAAGGAATAGCAACATCTTCAATGAGAATTTTTACTTCAACTGCAAGCGTATCTGTAGCCTCGCAACCTTGCTCATCCATAATCATTACAGAAACAGTAACATCCTCTGTAGGGGTGATCGTTGGATTAGGGCAGTTTGTACAACTCAATATATCTGCTGGAGCCCATTGATAGCTTACTTCCCCTATAGCCTCTGTCACATCGGTTTCTAAGTTAGCACTTTCTCCTACTATAACTTCTGTGAAATCTGATATAATGGCTACATCTAAACAACAAGAATCTACGGTGATAATTGACTCCACCACTTCCGTTATTCTACAACCTAAATTTGTTGTAACCGTTAAGACCACCGTTTTTTCACCAGGAACATCATAGCTAACAACTCCAGGACTGACGCCCATACCAGTCGCAGGTTCTGCTCCGACACCAAATATCCATTCATAGGACACAATTTCTCCATTTGTAAAAGAAGAACTACTTGCGTCAAAAGACACGTCTATTCCTAGACAAATTCGATCACTCTCCGGAGGGGTAATTATTGCTTCTGGTGTTTGAAATTCTCCTGTACCCCCAAATTCAACGGTAAAGCCATTACCTGATTCAGAAAAATTATTAATCAGTAAACCATATACTTTTCCTTCCTCCATGGTGAGGGCTCTTACAAATCCATCCTCTCCTGGATCACAATCTGCATCCTCTTCAAAGTCAACGGAACTAGCGTTTAAGCCAGTCGGGCCTTCACAAGCGGTGGCCATACAACGCAAAGAAATTTTTCCAGCTCCATTATTAACACCATTCGGTAACTCAAATAAGACAAAATCAATATCATCTAATGGGTTCAAAGGATCTAAAGTAAATTCTAGCGTTCCATTATTTGCTGCAATCCAAGTAAACCAAGTAGAACTTTGCTCAGATGGAATGTCAAAAATACCGCCAACATCCAGACAAGTGCCGTCTGCTTCATCGTCATCCAACCCAGCTCCGTCAATTTGTTGAACAACAAAAGGGGATTTATCACAAAGAAACGATGCTATATCTATATCACTTCCAGGACTTTGAGGCGGGAAATAATTATTAATACATAATTGGAAAGTGCCTTCTTCTCTATCCGAGCCTTGTACTCTGAATAAATAGGACGCACCTGGTGTTAATCCGCCTTTATTTAGTTCTACTATATCAGAAAAACCACTTATTTCACTATCCAATACCTGAAATTCACTCCCACATTGGTTATCTCTAAAAAGCTGGACTTCCGGACTAAGGAGCGTTCCACCGGTTCCGAAGCCTCTTATCGTGATCGTAACATGACTGGCCGATGCTGTAAATCTAAACCAGACATCTCTGCCAGTAGCAGATAGTTCTCCATCACTCAAGTTAGAAGCTGTCGCCCCTTCATTAGAAAAGCTACCAGCATTCGAGCAAAAGTTCTCCAAATCTAAAATATCTATGGCCTGATCACATAGATCATTATCCGGCTGTGCGAAAGCAACTATTGGACATAAAAGGCTTACAAAAAGGAGAAATTTTAAGTAAAATTGAGTCAAATTCATTGCTATTGTTTTTAAATCTAGAAATACTCCTGAGTCAAGTAATACCAAAATAAACGGAGTGTAAAACAAAGTTGGGGCCATTCCCAGCCCAATTGGTCCGATCA
>JALZWC010000246.1 GCA_023300255.1 Saprospiraceae bacterium
TAGTAGCAGACGCTTATCTACTTGGGAGGGATGGACGTTAAAGTATATCGAATTTCTTTTTTAGATCAAGTGCAAAAATTAATCCAATATAGATGTAAGTATTTGGATAAAATTAAACTACTATTTCTAAACACATAAGCACATAGATCACATAGGCTTCTATGCTATGTGATCTATGTGATCTATGTGCCTATGTGTTTATATAAAACTCTACTTTGTTAATAAATTCACGGAGTAAGAAGCCCAATTTTACTTTTATTTTTTTTCCACAGATTATAGTCTAAATTATTAATAATACCATTTCCATCCGCATCTGCTGGGGAATAAATATTGATTACTGCTCCTGAAATTTTCCATAGATTATAGTCTTCATTATTGATGACTCCATTTCCGTCGAAATCACCACTAATCATCAAATATTGTTTGCCTTTATTTGTTAATTGGCCTACTCCCATAGCTGATGCAGCATTATTAGTGAAGTCATAGAGCGTAGGGATTTCTTGTATGAGATGTGCTTGACTGCTTATTATTGCGAGGTGACTTAAGTGATGGACAGCAATATGATAAGCGCCAATATGGACACCATTGAAAACGATTTCTTCTTGTCCTTCTAAAGTAATAAGAGCACCATCATTTCTTAAGAAAACTGCCTGTTGGTGAATTATTTGATCTATATTATTAGCATCTCTTAATTCCAATAGCATCCAATCTACTACATTTGCAGGGAGGATAGACACTACTTCAACACCTGCATAATTAAATGGAGCAACATTGAATGGCTGTATCAATGGCATGATATTATTATCCGATAAAATGGTATTCATTCGACTAGAACTTTCCTCAAAATATCCTTCTATCATTATCTTTACTTTAGCTCGATTCGTTAAAGAAGCAATATATTCAGAAGCACCAATATCATAAGCACCTCCTTGTGGACGAGCGGTTTGATCAATATCCATCGTTACTTCTGTCGGCAAGCTAGTTCCTTGATTGGTAACACTTGGAATCTCTGATTGGATTCTTAAATCTCCAGTTGTTAAGTTTTTAAACCAACTCTCTTGTGCTGTTACGTAATTAGTCAATAGCTCCCCTTGCCCTCCATCACGGGATCTAATTGATTGATTGGTTAAATTATTTTTGATCGTCACATTCTTAGTTTCTGCAAAACGATACTCTATCGCATTTGGATAGCTTATAAAAATGGTGTTATTATAAACTTTTGTATTAGGAGAAGTTTCCAGACTAATTCCAACGTCATGAAATATACTAGAACCATCATTGTAGATCATATTATTTCTAATAATACCGCCCTCATTAGATAAGGAGCCTAAACCAAAACCAATTCCTCGATCACAATTAATAATCCAATTTCTTTCAACGATATTATTGGAAGAAAAATTCCAAAAATGAACTGCATGTTGTGCTAAAGAAACAGATGGACTAGTAATATTTTTAAATATATTATCTCGTACAATCCAATTATCGCCTTCATGAATGTCTAGTCCACCAATATAAAACTGTGGGCCAATACCAGCAGGATATTCTAGCAGACTACATTGTATGATTGCATTATCAGCACCATCGCCCCCAGTAGTCCCCTTAATCATTTGTTCAAAAGTATTTTGAATTTTCACATTATGTACAAATAGATTATCACCTTCTGTAGCAATCGCATGATTGCCTACATCCTTAATCGTTAGATCTGCGATGGTAATATTATTTCCAAAACAATAAAACCCATTTACGGTAATAGGCGCAACATCCTTCATCCCAGTTCCAGTAAGGATCACCGCATCTCTATTACCTGAAAGACTTCTAAAAACCATATCATTGGCGGTGATGTAAGGATACCAGGAAGTAGTCGCTATTTGATATGTTCCATCGGCAATTAGTATGGTTCTATTCCCTCCCGCATCATTCGCTTGGATAATCGCAGTTCTTAATTCACTAGTTGACGATACCATCACTACTTCTCCAATAATCTTGTCGCATGGTTCGACTGTATTATTTTCTACTTGCGTCACCTTACAATTACAATCTTGTGCGATCAAATTTGGATGGAAACTTAAAAGAAAAAGTAAGCATAGGATAGTTATGGTAGGCTTCATGATTATATATTTAGAAGTCAGCAGTCAGATCGTTTCCTCCGGAACTGTCAGGCCAGCCCGACTGCCGTTCAGGTGGGCGGGTGTCAGACTTATGACGTTGACAACTAGACGCTTATAAATGTCTAGATCGTCAGTTTAAAAAAAACGGTAATGCTGCAATATTTATCATCGGATGGCTAGCGCCGTCCGATGATAACGAAACCTCTTCATTGGACGGCGCCAGTCATCCGATGACAAGATTTGGATAACGAACAATCTCTAGCATTTTACCACTTTTTAAGCTGACGCTCTATCTAGTGATTTATTAATTTATATAGTTTTGATCGAATGTAGTAGCAGACGCTTATCTACTAAGGAATGTGTATGAAATAACTTCGTAATTTATGCTGCTTCTTTTGCTCTTATTTTTCACTTTAATTCAGTCAAAGTATCAACAATTATCCTTCA
>JALZWC010000247.1 GCA_023300255.1 Saprospiraceae bacterium
TCAGTCAAAGTATCAACAATTATCCTTCATTAAAGCAAAAACTAAGAACAAAATAAGCTACCCTAAATTACGAACTTATTCCATACACATTCCTAAGTAAGTAGTCGGCCAAAAATAACCTAACATTAAAATGGCTTCTTATTTATGTTCGACTACTTAAATCATGATTATTTCAAGTACGGGATACATATACATTGGTGATATAAGAAGGCTGTCGTCGATCTACTTGGCTCCCGATTCCTTACTCGATTAGCCTTTCGTCTGTTTTCTTTTCTTTATTTCCTCAATCATAATTAAAACTTCTTCAACATTCTTTTCTACTATATCTGCAATATCCGCAACAGCCATATTTTTTACTAAGCATTTTTCGACTACCTTATATTTATTACCTTCTATTGCTCTATCAATAACAAATTTTTCTCTTTGAACAATGGCACCTTCTGCCATAGAAGCATTATCATAAGCCCTTAACTCTTCTTTAGTCCAACTGTGTTTGTCGGCGTCATAATAAGCAGCTAATAGTCCTTTATCATCTATATTTCCTGGAATCACTTCTAACTCATCTGATTTTTTAATAAAGAAAACCCATTTTTCGACAAGCGTTTCCAATTCATCAATTTCTTTTGTAAATTTATTTAACTCAATAAAGGTAAATTTAATATCCTTTAATTTATGTTCGTAAGTTTCGCTATCAAGAAGCAGATGATGAGAAAGATAATTCTTACTATCAAAATAATTGAAGTCCAGAATTCCAATAAAATAGGTTGGCTTTAATTTTGGGTAATCTTCTCCTTTATCAATTTGCATAGAATAATCCCTGCAAGAATAATACTGAACTCGCTTATCAAATCCATTGGTTTCCGCTATTTGCATTTCAATTACAAATTGGCGACTTTTTAAATCAATAGCACGTACGTCGATAATTGAGGCTTTTTCTCCTGCAATACGAGGGAGTTGAAAAGGATTAACAATAGAAACTCCTTTTATACGATTATCTCCTTCCAATTTCAAAATAGCATTGAGGAAAGAGATAATAATTTCCGTCTTTTTCTCATTTCCAAATATTTTTCGAAACGCTATATCATTTTTTACATCTACAAATTTCATGATTTCTAGTTTTAGTATAGTCTACCAAAATTACAAATATTTAAAGCGTTCAACACTAGAATATCTATATTTAAAAGTCTACACCTAAATTAACATCTACTAATAATTGAATAAAAATCACCAAATCATGTTAACAAGGTTTCCAAAACAATACGATTATTTTTTTAGCAGCCTAAATCTTAATCAAATCACTAATATTTACATGCTTTTCTACAGTAGGTCGCCACTTATCTTGATTAGACATAGTCTCCCCAATCTTTTCAAGGAAGTAAACTTGAAACCAAGTCTTTTCATTAAAGCTGCAAATGTTTTTGTACGTTTTTTCAGAATGAATCATTAACCGTAAGATAAATTCTTCTTTAGGTGCTCTATGTTTATTTAAAATTTGGCTTAACAGTACTGGCTTAATATCTATGTCACTAGCAAAATGAATCCTTTTGTTATAAACAGTATCAATGTATAATTTCAAAAATTCAGTGAAGGAGTTATCCTCTTTATATACAGGAGTTTCAATGTATTCCTCCATTCTAAGTTTCAACTGGAGTAGTTTAGCCTTAATAATTTGATCTTCCGAAAGATTCTTCATCCGATTCAATCTAGCTTCCATTAAAGCTTTTCCATCATTTATTTTTTGCTTTTTAGATGTATATCTTGAATCAACTCCATATTCAGCCCCTTCTATTTCTTTATTTTTCTTTTTAATCATGGTCGTAGATTTTTATTAGATTTAGTATTTCTGGTAGCTCAACACTCAAGGTTAGTCCTGTAATATTCATCCCATATTTATCAATATAGTGTTGAGCAATTTTTTCTTTTGATTTTAAGGAGACACAGGCAAGTTCCCCATATTCTCTTACTGCAATTTTAGAAATGTGTGTAATCAAATTTCCAGCAATATTTTTATAGTCTTTATTCTTGCCTTTGTTCTCTATGGAAACCGTGAGTAGCCTTATATGTATTCTCCATTCTTTAGGTATTCGTTCTATAGAAACAAGACCTAGAATATCATTTGCTCCCTCTAACGTTAATTTATATATCTCTTGATTTTTTTCTTCTTTCCAATTAAAGAAGTATCTCTTTTTTGTTAACATCTTATAATCTCCATCTTCAACAAGCTGAATCGCTATTTTGTGTTTGCTTCCCGTTTTGGTATCTATTATAATCATACAAAATAAATATAAGAAACATTTCCTAAAAACGGAAATAAAAAGTATTAAATTTCCATTAAACGGAAACATTTTATTATTAGTGTCAACTTATTTTAAAAGTATTAGAAGACATTTCGTTACATTGTTTATAATGTTCTCCTCTACACGTCGTGCCAACCAAATGAGCGGTAGGGATCTAATAATATTGATTGAATACCGTATTTATTGTTAATTTCAAAAGAATAGGGAGAAACGAAACAGATATAGTCATCATATCTATTGTTAAGAAGGGTTCTATCTTAAGCAATTTAAAATAATAATAAAAAATAATCGGTCAGTACCTGGTAGTAAGTTTTACGATTTACGTTTGTACGCAGTACGATTTAATGGGCCCTAAATATTACATTTTGCCGCAACCCGAGCAGCCTTTAAGGAGGTAGAGTTTTCAATTTGCCCCGAAAACTCACACCCACTAAAAGGGGCTGGTACTCGCCCCGATCATTCCGCCTTTCGGCTTAATCTTTCAATTCTGTTAACCAGTTTATTTCTTGAATTTTACTATCAATTTCTCTGAATGCTCTTCCTGTTTGATCCATTTCGACTTGTAGCGCTTTAATATCGACAGTTGCAGTAAGTTTTGTATAACTACTATGGTTGATTTGTGCAGCTTGTCTAATATTTCTTAGTTTTTCCGAAAGCATCTTTAAAGAATCCCGTTTAGCTAATGCTTCCATTAACAATACCCCTTCACCAACATATGTTTCGTTATTTGTTTTGTTTACTCTTATCACAACTTCTTCTAAATCCTTTACGGCCTTACGAATTAATGCTAGTAATTTTATTGGATCTTCTTGTGGAAGTTTGTCATCAGAGACGATTAATACGGGTCTGATTCTGTTTTGAAGATGTTCAATTTTTTTCATTAAGTCAGCTCTAAGTAATAGGCCTTCTGCTAGTTTCATTTTAGCTATTTTTATTTATTAGGAATAAGGGATTAATAAATGTGCCATTCCTTAAATAGTTTGTTTTTCAAAAGTACATCCTTAGTACGCAGCCTATTTGCGTAGTAAATATATATTTTCGATTTTATAAAATATTCTATGTATTATTAAAGATTGGAGGTTCGTGATATTGATGTTCTTTCAACACCTATGAACCTTAAAATTTTGTCTTGGTTTGTATATAACCGACTATAGAACTAGCGGCCTGACTGGATAGGAAGATTGACCATTTTATGCGTTGTTGCATAGCTTAGTAGTAAATCAATAGTTATCTAACTAGTTGGGAGTTAATATTCTATTAATAAGAAGCTAAACAATAAATAGTTAAACTTAGGTTGAAAAAAAATCCTAATAAGCAGACTATTGAGAACAACCGAAAGTCGCTCCCCCTTGGGGGTTGGGGGTTAACTCAAGTAAGTGTTTCCTGATCTTGCAAACCCCCAACCCCCAAGGGGGAGCGAAATAGGAAAAGTTCAGAAAAACAGGAGTAATCTTAATAATCCCATAGAGTCTAAATAGTTTTTTCTAAGTCAAATTATATTTAACTAGTCATATATTGTTTGACTTAAGTAGTCGGCCAAAAATAACCTAACATTAAAATGGTTTCTTTTCTCGCTGGCATCCCATCCGCATGCGGTTCACTAGATTCCCCGAATCTAGCTCATCTTAAAAAAAGGTCTTACGTAGCTAGGCTATGTGCGACTTTTTTAAAAACAACTAGCAAAAAAATAAGCTCCTTTAAATTGTTATCTTATTTATGTCCGACTA
>JALZWC010000248.1 GCA_023300255.1 Saprospiraceae bacterium
AGTAATAACTCCTGCATCTTATACTTCTTGCGTTTACGGGGATCTGTAATACCCTCTAATAATTCTAATAAATCCGGAAAATGATGTTCTATCACTTGACTGATTTGGTATAAAGATACAGAAAGGCTTTGCTGATTTTTATGAAGTAATTTATATTTCTTTTGCCGATTTCGTTCTTTCCTTGCTTTTTCCTTTTTGGATTTTAATCTGTTTTTTGTAGCTTTACTCTGAGTATTGGCGTTTTTTTCATCTGTAGTAAGTTTGTTAAATCGCTAAAATCTTACTCTTTAGCCGTAAAAGTAAATTTTACGGCTTTTTTCTTGTCCTTGACTATCAATTAGTTACAACTCAGCTTTTTTACTCCCGTAATTGCTGTAAATGGGTAAATTTAGAAACTAGATTTTTTCGACATTTTTTCTTAAAAAATCAGTGCATAGCCTATCAGGCTGGCCGAGAATGCGCTGACGTAACCACCAAATTTATTTGGTAGGTTGAACACGAATTGACTGTCAGTATATTACATAGAACCAGCCAAATAAATTTGGCGGTTACGTATGAATTAAACAACGTGAGTTTTGGATAAGTGCAAGGTATGGAAGACCGACTCTGAAGCTAAATAATTGAATACCAATATTTTTTCCAAAATTCACGTTAAACACTGTTCTCGATCACTCTGTTATGCTATGGACTTATTTTTTAAGATAAGTAAACACCGTTTGCGAACCGCAAAGCGGATGGGGTGCTAGCGGAAAAAGATGTATATGAAATAACTTCGTACCCCAACTTGTCTAATTTAATATTCTTTCTTTCTTAACTAGTTTCAAAGCTTTCTTAAAAGACTTAACAGAACGCTTAATATCTTTTTTAGTAGTCGCCCAAGAACAAACACTAATCCGTATTACTTTTCTTCCTTTCCAAGTCGATCCACCTACCCAACATTCGCGCAATTCTTGAATTTTGAACATCACAGCTTCCGTCATTTCATCCGTTTCACAACAAACGACTGTTTGGTTAAAAACTATCTGATTCAATACTTGGAATCCCTCTAATTGATCTAATGCAGTCGCAAACTGTTTTGAATTTTCATGCATCCCATAGATCATTTCATCAATGCCTGATTTACCTAGATATTTGAGCGTTGCCCACAATTCAATAATTCTTGCTCTCTTAGACATTTCAGGAGTATATAACATGCCATCTCTTTCTGTTTTACTCAATGTCAAATAACTGCCATTCGTGTGTAGCGCAGAGACCAAAGCCTCTTCATCTTGGCACAAAATAATACCAGAATCATAAGGTGTATTTAAAGTCTTATGTCCATCTACCGCCCAAGAATGTGCATGTTCAAAACCTTTCGTGAGGTGTTTTAATCGTTGAGTCGCACCTGCCCACAATCCAAAAGCTCCATCTATATGTATCCAAGCACCTGCTGCTCTTGCTTTTTTTACAATCTTTTTAAAGTTATCATAAGCGCCACTATTCACATTACCCGCTTGTAAAATTAAAAGCGTTCGATTATCTAAAGCAGGTATTTTTTCTGGAATAATGGTGCCCTGCTCATCACAATCTACCCATTCAATATTTGCTTTCCCAAAGCCCACTAAAGAAATCGCTTTCAAGATACTGGAATGAATTTCTGCTCCTGTTACCACTCTAATTTTAGGTGCATCAAATAAACCTTGCTCGGTAACATCCCATCCTTGATTTTTTAACAAGCGATATCTTGCTGCCAATAAACTTGCTAAGTTTGCCATGGACGTTCCGCTAACAAATCCAGCCACTGTTTCTTTTGGAAAACCAAATAACTTTACTAACCAATCTTGTACAACGGCCTCTAATTTCATAGCTACTGGCGACATTACATTCATCGCTGCATTTTGGTCCCAGTACATAGAAATGTTTTTAGCTGCCAAGGCAGTAGGCACTACACTTCCATTCACAAAACCAAAGTATCTACCGCCAATATAAGGTATAGCAGCAGGAGCGCCATATTGATTTAATTGGTCGATAATCTGTTCTCCATTTCCTATTTCTTCTTGTAAAGGTTCTTCAAAATGACTTAGATTCTTTAATGCTTTTTCTGTGGGAAAAATGTTTCGATCAAAGGCTTCGTCTAAGTAATCAAATCCAT
This sequence comes from Saprospiraceae bacterium, assembly GCA_023300255.1. Taxonomy (GTDB): domain Bacteria; phylum Bacteroidota; class Bacteroidia; order Chitinophagales; family Saprospiraceae; genus JAFMDF01. The sequence goes on from JALZWC010000248.1 coordinate 2,132, forward strand.
GATTTTTAGCTTTTTCAAAAAGGGTTTTGTTTTTCATTTCTGCTAACATGGTAGCTTGTAAGTTCTTATTTTTCTTGCTCATTTTATTTAGATTAGATTGAATTTGAATGTAAAAAAAATTGAGTATAAAACGATCCTAGAGCAGCAAATTAATTCATCCGATCACTTGCAGTGGAATGTCGTCAACTTAATGTATTGGAAATTAAATGCCTTTAGTATTTTAATAGTATAATCTGTCAATGAATCCGAAGACAGTAATACTATAGACAATTCGTTCTTAATACATTAAGAAAAGTATGGTAGGATAGTCGCAGTTTGTAATTGTGATTCCATACGATTACCCAATATTCATATAGTATCGAATAAAGTAGCACTACTAGGACCAATTCCATAATCTTTAATCCTTGCATGATCGATGGTTGAAGTTTGTAACCATAGCCGTCAGGCTAAGAGACGAACTCTTGATGGCAGAAACTTGGAAAGTGGCTGTCATCTGGGGTTCTGGT
>JALZWC010000249.1 GCA_023300255.1 Saprospiraceae bacterium
CTACACCAGCTCCTTCTTCATCATTATAAATCATAGCACCACTAACTGCAATACCGATAGCTCCAAGACCTGTTGCACTAGAACTATTCGCTTTTTGAGGATCTGTATCTACTCGTAAAGTATAAGAACCCATGAAATCGTCTATATTTCCAGGTGCCATTTGCTCGTAAGTAGTAGCAGTTGGTTCCACCCAAAGAGGATGATTGACTTCTGCTACAGTAGTTCCACCGCCGTCGCCTGCATTATCACCGCCTGGACCACCTCCACCTCCTGGAGGGCCACCAGCTGGAGGACCGTCTCCACCATCTGCTGGAGGACCGTCATCTCCTGCAGCGTCATCTCCATCTTCCGGTTCTGCTATTTCCCGTTCTACTGTACTAGACCAATAAGGAGAGGTGTGGTTCGGTAAGCCATTTGACTCTACTACCACTTGATCTCCATCTAAATATACTTCACAATTGGTTTCGTCAAATTCTGCAAAAGCAGCGTGTAGTCCACTAATAGTTTCATCTGTGTCATTTTCGTCCGTATCCGTACTTGTGTTAGGATCTGTGTCGGTATCCATATCCATATCCGTACCAGTATTAGTATCTGTATCCGTTTCTGTGTCAACATTAATTTCTCCATCACAACTCCATACAGAAGAGAAACTAGTATTGGGAAATCCATAAGCTAATAAACAATCATAGTTGCTAGCATCTGAACAGTATAATTGTCCAGTTTCAAAGTATAATTTCCCAAAATCGTTAGGACAGCTAGGGTCGCTTGATACATATACAAAAGAGTAAGATCCTAGGTCAATAACTTGTATATTACTATTACCGCAGCAGTCATTTTGATTGACTATATTACTTAACCAATTATATTCATTGAAGATGCTATAAGCAGGTGTTTCCCCTGTACAAGTATAAACATTAACTCCCGTAGATTCGGCTAAACCATAAGCTCCAAGACAATCTAATCCGGTATTGTCTGTACACCAGCATCGACCATCTTCAAAGTATAATTTACTATTAGTAGTACCACATTCATCATCTACCTTTATGTAAACAAAGGCGTATCCAGCTTGTGGAAATACGGCTACAGATTGATTGTTACAGCAGTTGTCATTATTCAATTCGCTCTGTATCCACGGAAAATCAGCCATGGTTTGGGCATTGGAAAGTGTCCAAACACCCATAAACAATAATAAAATTTGTAATTTTTTCCAGATCATTTTGTTGTGAAGTTTTAATAGAGTTTATACCAAAAAATAAGCAAGCTTAGTAGTCGTAAAGCTGTCAAGCTTGACTATTTTTTGGAATAAATTCTTTTTTAAAAAATAGAGGATTAATTGATACTATTAGGCGTTCCTTGATAATCATCAGGGAACAGTATATAGTAAGCATTCAGATATAATTCATTCTGAATATGGTAATGATATTCTGCGTTGTCTGTATGTTGAGTCGTACTAGTATGGCCACCAGACGCATCTAAATCTGTAGGGTAAGTACCACTAGAAGTACACTTTCTGCCATACAAGAAAAACCCGTCACTGATAATACCAATTAGATTTGTATCATCATCTGACCAAGCTTTTGGCTCTAGGTGGTAATGGTAACTTTGGGGACCTGTATGTGCAGCAGTATAGTCCAGAGATCCTACTGCATTATCTAAAGGCACATTTGGACCTTCTTCATCATTATAGATAGTTGCACCACTGATAGCCAAGCCAATAGATCCTAAACCAGTTGAGCTAGTGCTACTTGCTTTTTCAGGGCTGACAGGCACTCTTAAAGTATAGGAACCATTAAAGTCATCAATATTTCCAGGAGCCATTTCGTCATAGCTGGTTATGGTGGGCTCTACAAATAAGGCATTATCCGAAGACCAATAAGGAGAGGTATGATCAGGCATACCATTTGTTTCAATGACGATTTCATCACCATCTAACATAATGCTGTAACTATCGGGATTGAATTCCCCAAAAGCCGCGTGTAGTTCTGTAGTAGTGGTTGGTGTTTCAGTAACTGTAGATGTATCGTCTGCATCGTCTTTATTACAAGCGAATACGATAAATCCTAAAAGGAGTAGTAATGAATATTTAGTTAGGTGCATTTGAAGGTATTTAATTATGAAGTTGTTTATTCTTAAACAACTTCTGTATTTATCTACCTAAGTGCATACTTTGGGACTTGTACTCGTTTTTATAAGAAAATATTATTTTTTCTTTTTTAACAAAAAAAAGCCTCGTCATAGCAGGGCTTTGACGAGGCTTTTAGAAAAAAGTAAATTTCTAATTATTATAAATAATCCTTAGTAAAAGGATCAAAATAAAGTAAATCATTATGATTTTTTAAATATTGGTTGTCAACGTCTCATACTTCATACTTCATACTTCATACTTCATACTTCATACTTCACTTATGCATCTTTTCCTTCCTTAAATCCATAAGTATTCTGCTCTACAAAAGAAGCTGGAAAATTTTCTATACCAGGGAAACCTAATCGGATGTCTTTTCCATCGTGTGGAATATGTGCGGTTCCAAAAATATAATCCCATATCGCTAAAGTTAATCCAAAGTTGACGCCATATCTTTTCTCTTTTGGTAGTTTATAAGAGTGATGCCAGATATGCATTTCTGGACTATTAAATAATATTTTCATGAACGGACCTAACAGAAAAATGCCTGCTGCAATAGTAGCTAGAAGTACCCCTATTTTTCCGAACATAGAAAATCCTTCAGCTAAATGAATACCTAATAAATTATTGGCTAATATTATTCCAATACAACCACCTACTATTCCGCCAGTTACTTTACCACTTATACTGATATTAGAATGATTAAAGTGTCCCCAAGCTAAAGTGAAGATATGAATAACAAAGAAATCATGTAAGCCAATTCCTAACAATGCCAATGGAATATATTCTAATGTTCGGTACACCACATTTTCCATCCAATGATATCGTAGATGTGCGGCAAAGCCCATTTCTTCAACGGAATGATGTACTTTATGAAATTCCCATAAACGGTCACTCTTATGTAATAGCCGATGAATCCACCACTGTACAAAGTCTCTCACTACAAATCCTATTAATAAGATGCTCCAATAAGGAAAGTTTTGCATTGGATTAGAGGCTTGCAAATCGAGGCCACCGAAAATGCCTTTTATTCCATCATTGAACAAATTGACAATGACATCAGATGCTGCATTGTAAATAACTAAGGAAAAAAGAAAGAAATTGAAAAACATGTAAAAGAAATCTAACCAGAAATCTTTACGAAGAAGGGCTTGTTTTTTTCTCCAAGGGACAACTACTTCTATAAAAAAGAAGAAGGCAGATACTATTAATAACCAATAAAAATAGGAATTCCATGTTGGATGAAGGATATCATTCCATAAATAATTAGCATAGCCTTTATAGCCGTTGAGAAATATATTGAGGTATTTTTCCATATTCTAGTTAATCAAAATGAATAGAGTGTAAAACAATCGTGGGGTAGCCAATTTATTCATCCGATCACTTCCAGTGGTCGGATGAAACGTCCAACTTGATCCGACCACTGGAAGTGATCGGACCAATTGGGTTGAAATTGCACCACTTTTGTTTTACACTCAAATGAATTTACAAATTAACAAATCATACTTACACTGGTTCAAAGATTATGCAAGTTATTAATTTTTTAAATTTTAGAATGTGATATTAGTCACAAAACTAACATTCATTTTATTACTCTCCATTCATCGTCCTTTTAACCAATCCACATCGCATCATTTTATCTCCAAAGTAAGGATTCTGAATCTCTTCTTCTGTTGCTAGCCAGTCGCCGCCTTCATTATCAAATGCCATTGGACAATGTTGAACATATAAGGCATTCCCTTCTGTTCCAAATGCCTCAATTACTCGTATCAAGGCATCTGATAAAAAGCCAAATTGTTTGCGTTGCGCTTCTACATTGGGTAAGGTGACTATTTTATCGCTATGGGTTTTAAGCCCAGGAAGTTGCTCCATCCAATATTCATGGGCTACGTCTTCTAATAAGCCCATATCAATAGCTGCTACTTTTATCACTACTTCTTTAGCAGCAGTTGCGGCACTTGTTGGATCTGTTTCAACAAAAGCATCCTTTAATAATATATAGGCGTTGGCCAAATCATTTAATTGTTGCTTAAATAGAGTAGGGGTATCGGCTCTAAAGTTGGGAATAGCATCATTTTTCTCTTTCTTAATAGTCACGTTTTTATTCATCATGCTCGCTTGGTTGTTGAGTTGGGCAGCAGCATCTATAGAGAAGCTACCATAAGTAACTACTTCTTCACCAGCTTCTATACCACTGTTTATTTGATAACTATCTCCCAAGCTAGTTCCCAATTCTACTTCTCTAAATTGAAAAGACGGAATCTCTGTATCTGCTACCTTTACATATACTACAGACCTTTTCCCAGTCCATAATACCGCAGACTTCGGCACACTTAAGGCTATTTTGCTAGTATTACTTTTTTGCTTTGCTTTTGGTTTAGCTACTCCCTCTACAAACATTTCAGGTTTTAATAAGCCTTTACTATTAGAAATTTCTGTTCGTACTGCGGCGACTCTTGTTGTAGGATTCAATAAAGGATCAATAAAAGTGATCCGAGTTTTGAAAACTTTATTAGGGATAGATGCAGTTGTAAATTCTATTGGATCTCCTACTTTTATATTTGGCAAGTCTCCTTCATAGGCATCAAATAAAACCCATACTTTTCCTAAATTCATTAAGTCAAATAGGGGAGCGCCTTCCTTCAAGTAATCTCCAACTGACACCCGCTTGTTAGTAACGATACCAGATGCATCTGCATAAATAGAAAAGGTTTCTTGTATCGTTCCTTTCTGTTCAATGGCATCTATAGTTGCTTGTCCTATTTTCCAAAAGCGTAATTTATTCCGAGATGCCTTAGCTAAACCTGGACTTAGGTCTTTTAATTTCAATGCCTCCAACAATTCTCGTTGTGCATTAATTAAATCAGGGGAATAAATATCTGCTATTTTTTGCCCTTTGCGCACTCGCTCTCCTGTGAAGGTAACATACAATTTTTCTATTCGACCAGGGATATGTGCCACTTGACTAGAGGCCAAGCGTTCATCTGCTTGTACCTTTCCTGATAGTTGAATTGTTTTTCCTGCTCTTGAAGCACTTGCACTTGCACCGCCTCCGCCAACAACAGTCGTTTCTATATTTGCTAGCTTTACGGCCTCTTCTGTCATTTGGAGTACGGTTGGGTCATCAGAAGTATTCGTTCCTACTGGGGTTAAATCCATTTCACAAATTGGGCAGATCCCAAATTCTTGTTGTCGAATTTGTGGATGCATGGAACAAGTATACGTAGTTGCTTCTTCTGGAGAAGCGGACGAAGCTGCATCAGTAGTATGATGATGTTCGACAGGTTTATTTTTTCCGAATAATAAGTACCCAATACCGATACCTGCTAGGATGGCTATTAGGACGATGGATATTATTTTTATGTTAGATTTCATAATTTATTATTAGGAGTTTTTATGTAGAGTAGTGAACACTGTAGTGTTTCTTACCACGGATTCACGGATTATAAAAGTTTGTTAATCCGTGAAACGGTGAGAAAAAAACAATTTTGTGTTATTGTCTAGCATTGGCTGTCGCCAATGTATTTTTTGAACGCAGAGACGCTGAGATGCAGAGTTTTCGATTTTTTCTGCGAAAAAATCTCTGCGTCTCTGCATCTCTGCGTTCAATTTTTTATTGGCGACAGCCAATACTGATTAATTACAATTCTATTTGCAAATAATTTATAAACTATTAATATATCGCTCCATATCACTTTTAGCTAAATGACTTTGTACAATAGCTCGAAGTGTTTTTAAATCATAGTCAATCAAGTCCATTTGTAGACGTAGTAATTCATCAAAGCTTTTAGCATTGGTGCTGTAATTAGTTTCTAAGATACGGATAGTAGCTTGCGTTAAGGCAATTTGTTTTTGATACAAAGCAATTTG
>JALZWC010000250.1 GCA_023300255.1 Saprospiraceae bacterium
AACGGTCCAAACATAACTATAAGTACCATCGCCTCCACTAGCTGTTGCTATAAGATTGCCACTAGCACAAATACTTGGAGTATTAAGGCTTACTACTGGAATTGCATTAACGACTACCGTAGTTGAGGCTGCCCCTGTACACATATTACCGTCTGTAATAACAACCGAATAAGTACCCGCAGTGGTTACATTAAAGTTTGCTACATTGTCTGGATTAACTACTCCTGTTGGAACGGTCCAAACATAACTATAAGTACCATCGCCTCCACTGGCTGTTGCTATAAGGCTGCCACTATCACTCGCACAAATACTTGGAGTATTTAGGCTTACCGTTGGATTTGCATTAACGACCACCGTCGTCGAGGCCTCCCCTGTACACATCATTCCATGACTATCTGTAACAGTAAGTGCGTAATTATAAGAACCAGCAGTAGATGGTGGTGTAATGGAAGGATTCATTTGAGTACTAGTAAAACCAGCTGGGCCTGCCCAATTATAAGAATAGGGACTTATTCCACCAGTGATTGTTCCAGCAACTAAATTTACCGTATTCCCAGGACAAATAGATCCGCTATTACTTGGTGTAAAAGAGATTGTTGAACAAGAAGAACAGTCAACGATACTATAATTTAAGGTAAAATTATAAGGGCAAGCTTCTATAAGATCTGAGCCTAATAAAGGACCATTTGCTTTAACAAGAATAGAATGCATTCCAACGACAGAAGTATTAATGGAAAGATTCGATCCTATAAGAGTAACGCCAGAAGGAACTGGAGCAGTTAAACTATAAGTAAATGCAGCAGTTCCCACACAAGAGTTATACGTTGCATCTAGGTCAATCGCTATGGCTGGATCCACTAAACATTTCATCCCAATATCTATAGGCCCTGTAGGAAAAAAGGCTTCTTCCGTTGCGGCTTCACAAGCAGTTGGCAACCACGTACCGTCCAAATTATAAATATTACCATTAACATCTTCTTTACTTGTTTTTGCTTTCCTTACTGAATTATTTCCAAGAAATTTTCCCGCTTTAAAACGAGGACATCCATCAGTACCTGAATAGCTAATAAAGCCAGGTGGGAATCGATGTACTAGAGGGAATATATCTGTTTCGATGGGAACACTATCAATTCTTGAAAACAGATTTTCAAATACTTTTAAATCAAAATCAGTCGGTAAATGATCATTTAGTACATCAATGGTGTATAAAATTTTATTAGGATTTGATTTGCTGACTTGATCAAATTGTTTTAAATACCTATTCCAATTAGCTATTTTAGGAGGATTTTTTCGCCAATAATCTATTAAAGTAGTTAATGAAAATTGGTAAGGCTCGAAACCTAACATAAATAAACTATTTATGTCTTCTGTATCGTGTTCATTAATTTTCATAACTTCACCTTCTCTTATACTTCCAATACTTTGATCAGAATCTGGATCAAAAGATAAGCTCTCATAAGTCAGATTATCCATGTCAGAAATTATAACCGACTTAAATGTTCTTGGAATTCTTAAAGGATGAAGATAAACATTAGCGAGCTTTGTTCCTACTTTTAAAGGTTTATTACCTGGACTCTTAAAATAATAAACGGAAAGGCCTATTTGTGTTGTAGAATCAAAAGCTAGTTCAATTTTTCCAATCGGTAGGTTTGGATTCAAAGGATCTGAAGATAAAATCCTTGCATAAGGGATTTTGGTGTACGCCATAGTTTTCTCAAAATTTGTTTAAAAAATAGTATTTTTTCACTTATGTTTACTCCTAAACAGTAATCAAACAAGTGCAAGTTCTTCTTAATTTTTACTGACTTGCAAAAGCATAAGTTCATTTTTCAACGCAATAGCCTTACGTTGAAATTCCAACGAATTACTTTTCATTAAAAGGTCTAGATTTTCCAGACAGTTTTGTGTATCGCCTTTTTTTAAATAATAAATAGCTAAGTACCAGGTAGTGGCATCGGTAAGTTCAGATACTAAGATTGGTGTTTTTTTTAGATAAGTATAGGCACTATCTAATTGATTCGTTTTTAAGTAACAAACGCTAATGTATAAAGAATTTTCATTATATTTATTAGATTTGAAAGATTTCTTTAAAAATGGAAGTGCTTTAGCATATTTTTTTGAAGTATATAATTGTAGACCTTGTTCTTGATTTTTATGTAAATTTTCAGTATTTCCTTTTGATATGCCAAATGCAGGGTAAGGTTGATTATATTTTTCGGCCAATAATTCATGCTTACTTTTAGAGTTGAATAGAAGCAAATACCAACTTAACCCTACTAGAAATAAAAGACTCGCAGCAATTGACCACCTTTTTTTTGTATTTGAATGTTTCACAACTAGTTTTTGATCTAATACTTTACCTTTCTCTTTCAATCTATCTAAAACCGCCAAATTCTTATCATATCGAATTGCCTCTCCAATAGTCTGCTCATCCAATAAATCCCCATCTATCTCTTGCCCTAATTGCTGAAAATGATTCACCTTATTAGACAGCATAGATAATCGAATACCTTCGGCTAATAGTTGTTGTTCTTTGAATAGAGCAGCAAAAGAATTTTCCTGCGCTAATCTTTCCTTAAAAATCACCACATCCTTATCTGACAATTCCTTCCGCAGAAATCCATCAATCCATTCACTATCTGTTCTTGACTTAGGCATATTTATTTATTTTTTGCCATTGATCATTGACCAATTTTTTTAAACGTTGATTGCATTTATATTTTCTAGATTTGGTCGTGTCCACATTGGCGAAATCAAGTAGGGTAGTAATCTCTGGAATTGAACGTCTTTCAAAATAAAATAATTCTAAAATGGCTTTACAGGCCGAGCCTAATGCCTCTAATGTCTGAATGACCAGTTGTAGTTTTTGCTCGTATGTGTCGGGTAGTGCAGCTCCATCTGCCATATGATGAAGGAGTACCTTTTCAAGATGAACGGGGCTGTCTTTCTGTTTCCTTGCCCATGCTTTTACTAAATTCTGCCCAATCCCTAATAAATAACTTAGCGGCTTTACAGTTAATACCGTCAGTTTCTCGGACATAATATTATCATAAAGTATAGTCACTGCTACTGCATACATATCCTTAGCCTCTTCCATGGGACATTGATGCTGTTTGACCACTTGTGAGATAAATGCATTCCGATTGTCTGTGAATAGTTCATCTAAAACAGCCATATCTCCAGAGCGTATTTTTTGGATAATGACGGAATAGGTATTGGCAGTATCCATAAAAGTGTGTGCTTAATTTAAATTATTTACAAATTAATTTCTGATTGCTAGGTTACTTTTTATCAAAGTCTACATAAGGTAGTGAACAGCAGTAAGAAACTAATTTTTTTGTCAAATAACAAAACCTTGATGTCTTATTTAAATAATGTAAGTCAAGAATTATTCATGAGATAGTAAGAATTATAAGCTGATTATAACAATAAGTAGTGGAGGATTAGTTTAAGCAATCAAACAAGCTTGGACTAGTCTAGCAGTTAAATAGTGAGGTCTAATACTCCTTCGCTTTATGGCTTTGCTATGCCCACAACCAAGATAAAGCTGATAGCAATTGCGCTGTTCAGCACTAGTCAATTTATTTCTTAACTTAAAATCTTTTAATTATGAATTTCATTATCACGGAGGATGTAATAAGCCTATGAAAAATTTATTATGGAGTTGCTTTTAGCAACTCCAT
>JALZWC010000251.1 GCA_023300255.1 Saprospiraceae bacterium
GATTAAGAATTCTTAATCAACTTCGTTATAGTATTTGTGTAGATTCGTATGTGATTAGCTCTCTAAAAACGTAGTATATTATTAGTTTCTTATATTATTAGACTACTAATCCCTTTAGAAGAGACATTATGAATGGTTAAAGTTATTAAAAAAATCGCATAAATTACGTCAGATAAATGGTTGTTTTAGAAGTACTAACAGCTAATTAGAGGATACGAAGTTATTTAAAAATGAATCAACGACGTATGAATAATGACAGAATACAATTTTTTACTTCGAAGACAAAAGAAAAACCCTCCATCAAGATAAACTCAATGGAGGGCTTTTTATTAATTCAAACGTTTTGCATTCTATTTAACTATTTAAGAAGCATCTCCGTCTTTAACCTGATCTTTTGCAGCTTCTTCTCCTTCTTTAATCTGATCTTTTAAAGCAGAGAAAATACCTAAGTCTCCTAAAGTATCTTTCTGAACGGTAGTCTGCACTTTCTTAACAGCAACTTCTGTTGCTTTCTTTTCTTGTACTTTTTCTTTTTGAACAGTATCTCCTGCTTCCTTCTTGATATCATCTAAGTAACGAAGGTGAGAGACTAAAATTCGCTTATCATCTCTATTAAATTCGATTACTTTGAACGTTAATACTTCTTCAACATTTGCTAAAGAACCATCTTCTTTCTTGATATGCTTGATTGGAGAAAATGCCTCCAAACCATATGGTAACTGAACGATCGCACCTCTATCATCTCTCTTGATGATCGTAGCTTCGTGGTAAGATCCAACAGGGAATACATTTTCAAAAGTATCCCATGGATTCTCCTCGATCTGCTTGTGACCTAAAGATAATTTACGGTTGTTCTTGTCAATATCTAATACAACGATGTCAATCGTTTGTCCCTTCTTCGTAAATTCAGATGGGTGAGAGTATCGCTTCGTCCAAGATAAATCAGAGATATGAACCATACCACCAATACCTTCTTCTAATTCAACAAAGACACCGTAAGGTGTTAAGTTCTTCACTAAACCAGAGTGACGACTTTCCACTGGGAATTTAGTTTGAATTTCATCCCATGGATCGTTAGATAGTTGCTTCACACTAAGTGACATCTTTCTATCTTCTCTATCAATCGTTACAACCTTAGCTTCATACTCTTGGTGTAGCTTGAAATATTCTCTAGCGTTGATTGGTTGATTGCTCCATGTTACTTCTGAAACGTGAATCAAACCTTCAACACCTGGCATAATTTCTAAGAATGCACCGTAATCTTCTATATTAACGATTTTACCTTTTACAGTAGAACCTTCAGCGATTTCAGCAGCTAACACCTCCCATGGATGTGGTTGCAATTGCTTTAATCCTAAAGAGATACGCTTCTTATTCTCATCAAAATCAAGTACTGCTACATTGATTTTTTGATTCAATTGTAAGATTTCACTTGGATGGCTAATTCTACCCCAAGAAATATCTGTGATATATAAAAGACCATCTACACCACCTAAATCTAAGAATGCACCGAAGTCTGTGATATTCTTCACTAAGCCTTCTAATACTTGTCCTTTCTCTAAGCTGGCAATGATTGCCTCTCTTTGTTCTGCTAAATCGCTTTCGATTAATGCTTTGTGAGATACAACAGCATTCTTAATAGTTTCATTGATCTTAACTACTTTGAATTCCATTGTTTTACCAACGTATGCATCGTAATCAACGATTGGCTTGATATCAATTTGAGAACCAGGTAAGAATGTTTCCAGACCACTACAGTCTACGATCAAACCACCTTTCGTCTTACTGATAACTGTACCTTTAATAACGGTACCGTTAACGTGAGAATCTTTAATGCTTTCCCATGATCTAAGCAACTTTGCTTTCTTACGAGAAAGAACTAATTGACCTCTATCATCTTCCTGCTTTTCAACATAAACTTCAACTATATCTCCTACGTTCAATTCTCCTAAATCTCTAAATTCTGATAAAGAGATTAAACCATCTGATTTGAAGTTAATGTCCAAAAGAACATCTCTATCATTAATAGTAGATACAACACCTTTTACAATTTCGTTTTCGATGACAGAGCTTAGAGTAGCCTCATACTGTTCTCTATAAGCTTTAGTTTCATCTTCTGTATAAGGTAAATTATGCTTTGCAGCTTTACTCCAGTCAAAATCATCATGTGCACTGTTAGCTTCAGCAATTTCTTCTGCTGACATAACATCACCTTCATCTTCTACTACACTTTGTTGTCCAGCAGCTGCTTTAGGCTTTGCAGAGATTCTTTCTCTAGATTTATTTGCTGGTTTTGCTTTTTGTTCCTTTACAGCAGGTGGAGTAGTTTCTGCTTTAACTTCCTCAACCTTAGCTGCTGCTTTTGGCGCGGGTGCTTCTGCTTTAACTTCTTCAACTTTAGCTGCTACTTTTGGAGCAGGTGCTGCTACTTTAGCTTCTTCAACTTTAGCTGCTGCTTCTGGAGCAGGCGCTGCTACTTTAACTTCTGCCTTTGGAGCAGTAGTCTCAGAAGTAGTTGTTGCTGCAAATGCAACAGGTGCTGCTGCGGCAGCGGCTGTCTTAGCAACTACTTCAGAAGTAGAAGTAGAAGTAGTTGTAGTAGCGGTAACATCTCCTTTAATAGGTGTATTCTCGCCCCAAACTTTACCTAATGCTAAAAGCATTTTAGATTTAGCTTCGTAAGCGCAGCTACGTCCGATTTCTTGATTGTTGCCAGCTCTTAGTATATAAAAGAAATGACCATCTTCTTCAATAGTCTTCCATCTTTTTTCATCCGTCGCATTTTTAATAATGGACTGAATACCATTATCTCTAGCGCTAGTAGAAGCATATCCTTCACTACGAAGAACTACATTACCACCATGAATAAAGCTGAAATAAGAAGATCCGTCTTTGTCGAAAGTATTAAAACCGTCTGCTCCAGCTTGGTAAGCCTCAGGAGCTAGATAAGTATCTAATGCCATTAGATAACAAGATTTGTAGTTAGTATCGGATTTATAAGTTGAAATCCTTATTTAGATTTGATACCAACGAGGTTAAAAAATATTTTTAAGAGGCGCGAAGATACGCTTTTACTTGGAAAGAAAGAAGAAATTGACGCTGGTATATTTGCCTTTATTGAAAATAAGACGTATCTTTGCACTTCGATTTCGAGAAATAACTATATTTGGTTATATAATATCTAATTGTCTAAGTAATTATAGGTATTAAGACGACTGAAGAACTTTAATTAATATTCAAGATGAAAAGGACTTACCAACCATCCAGAAGAAAGAGAGCTAATAAACACGGTTTCAGATCCCGTATGAGCAGCAAGAACGGAAGAAAATTGTTAGCTAGAAGAAGAGCTAAAGGCCGTTTGAAATTGACAGTATCTGACGAAATGAAACTTAAGTAACATTTTATTTTCCCGATAGTTCCAAAATACAAAACAGCAAGTACTTACATTTTTCTAGTACTTGCTGTTTTTGTTTTAGCTTAATTTATAAGAAACCAGAAGTTAAATCCTTATACTTTCAAAAGCCAGACATCAAGATGTGATTACCATCATAATCGGTCTGACTTCTGACAGCGAATCGGCCTGACTCCTGACCTCTAAACAAAATCTCCTTCCTTGTGCCTTCCTTCAAATTCTTAAAAGAAGAAAAACTGAAAAGCCGAAAGGTTATACAGCAACTTTTTGAACGAAGGACTTCTATTCATATCTTTCCACTTCGCCTAATTTGGGGCCCTATTGAACCTAGATTCAATGAGCATCCTACTCAATTCGCAGTTACCGTTCCTAAAAAAAGATTTGCCAAAGCAGTTGACCGTAATCGGATCAAACGTGTTATTCGAGAGGGTTATCGCTTGAGTAAGCCATTACTCAATGAACAACTTACTCCTTTTGATCAGCAATACGGTTTAATGTTTATCTATACTGGCAAGAAAAAACCTTCTTTATTTGAGATTGAAAAAAGCTTAAAAAGGATTCGGAAAAAATTGGTAAAACATCTTTCCGCAGAATTAGAGGAGGAAAAGTAAGTAGGTCCGACGATTTATTAGCTTTTCCCCATTTAAATGCACTTGAAAACCTACCAGAGTTAGTTTTTGTATACTCAAATTTTTATTTACGATTCATTACACTATTTTTGCTACTTTAAAACCGCCTAATATTAAATAGGCATTTTAAGTACACAAAAACAATATAATTAAATAGTGTTATTTCTATTCCGAACTAATCAGATTATTTTCAACCTTTTATTATTGCTATATATAGGAATACTTAGGGCGTCCTATTTTTGGAATCCAATAAATGTTCCCGCAGCAAATGATGGTGCTTTGTCTGTCTTTTTAAGAGATGCTATTGGAAATAATACATTATTGGAAGGAGGAATAACGATTTTTTTATTGTTCATTCAAGCTTTCTTGATTAATGAACTAACGATGAGGCATCGTTTGTTTAATGAAACAACATTACTACCTGGTGTATTTTATTTGCTATTGACGAGTATGTTGCAAGATTTCTTCCCCTTGTCGGCTATTTTACTAGGTAATTTATTTTTGATTATCGCTTTAGATGCTTTGATGAGTAGCTATAAGCGACCTAAAAGTGCAGGAGCAATATTTAATACAGGTTTCTGGATTGGTTTGGCGAGTCTATTCTATAGTTCTTTTGGTTTTTTCCTAGTATTGATCTTCTTAGGACTAAGTGTTTTAAGAAATTTTGTTTTCAAGGAACGACTAATGTTATTATGTGGATTTCTTGTTCCTTTTCTGTTTATGAGCACTTGGTTCTTTTGGCAAGATGGTTTAGGAGGCTATTGGCAAACTTATTTTGCAGAGCAGTTTAGTTTTTTGAGTTTTAGGTACGATCAAAGTAGTACATTTTTAATAAAATTGGCACTTCTAATAATCGTTTTTCTGATGGGCCTTTTTAATGGGTATTCTTTTAATAAGTCTATTCAGACTAGAAACTTTATTAATATCGTATATCTTACCTTATTTATAAGTGGTTTAACTTTTTTATTCCAACCAAGCGTCACTATCGCTCATTTCTTAATCATTATGGTGCCGCTTTCTCTTTTGGTTACGGCTAGATTTCTTTCTTTGAACCATAGTATGGCAGAATTTATTCATACCGTTCTGTTTTTGACCGTTTTGTTTTTTCAGTATCGGGGATTTGATGTGTTCTTATAACCGCATATTTTTAATCTAACTGCATATTTTTTACCACATGTTTTTTAACCACATAGGTACATAGGT
>JALZWC010000252.1 GCA_023300255.1 Saprospiraceae bacterium
AGTGCATAGCAGGGCTACGGACTTATTTTTTCGGTTTCTTAGACGGAAAAAGATGTTTATAAATTACCCGTTTAATTGATTCGACCTACTTATTATAAACTGAATTAAAAAATAATTTTAGAATTGATCTTTTGTACGGGCAAACTCTTGTGGTTGCCCTGTGACTAAGGCAACCACAAGGGTTTGCCCGTACAATTACAGAATCACACACCTTTACACTGTGTGCAGTATTCACTTCAAAACGAATCAAAATGAACCTAGAAACAGATTATCTTATTGTTGGAAGTGGTGCAGTTGGGATGGCTTTCGCAGACGTTTTAGTAACCGAAACCGATGCAAATATTATTATAGTTGACAAATATGCTAAACCAGGCGGGCATTGGAATGTCGCCTATCCATTTGTTACTTTACATCAACCTTCTGCTTTTTACGGCGTTAGTTCTAAAGAATTAAGTAATGGAAAGAAAGACGAAATAGGTTTAAATAAAGGGCTTCACGACCTAGCATCTGGTGCAGAGGTAAGCGCATATTTTGATGATGTAATGAAGCATCAATTTTTGCCTTCGGGTAGAGTGCAATATTTTCCTATGTGTGAATATAAAGGGAATAACAAATTTACTTCCATGATATCGGGAGAGCAATTTGAAGTGACCGTTCGCAAAAAAATAGTAGACTGTACTTATTTGAAAACTTCTGTACCTTCTACACATACGCCCAATTTTACGATAGCACCCGAAGTGCAGTTTATGCCTTTAAATGACTTGCCAAAGATCAAGACACCACCTGCGGGATTTGTTGTAATAGGAGGCGGAAAAACAGGCATTGATGCTTGTTTATGGTTATTAGAAAATAGAGTAGACCCAGATAAAATAACTTGGATTATATCAAGAGATGCTTGGTTGTTGGATAGAAGAAATACGCAACCTACGGAAGAATTCTTTAATAATACAATAGGAGCGCAAGCTGCTCAATTTGAATCGGTAGCACAAGCAACTTCTATAGTAGATATGTTTGATCGACTGGAAGCTTCTGGTGTTTTGTTAAGGCTAGATAAAAGTGTTCGACCAAGCATGTTTCATGGAGCCACCATTAGCCAAAAGGAATTAAAAGCCTTACATCGGATTAAAAATATGGTACGAAAAGGTCGGGTACAACGTATTGAAGAACATAAGATTATCTTCAAAGAAAGTACGATTCCAACGAGCAAAGATCATATCCATATTGATTGTTCGGCTACTCCTATTCGAGCGGATATTAAAATGATTCCTATTTTCAAAGGAAATGTAATTACCCCTCAAACAGTACGCCCTTATCAGCCAGTATTTAGTGCAGCCTTTATTGCTCATATTGAAGCAACTTATGTGGAGGAAAAAGAAAAAAACAACATCTGTGGAGTCGTCCCATTACCAAACCATGATACGGATTGGATTAGAATGTTAATGGGGATGATGATGAATCAATTCAATTGGTCAAAAGATAAAGAGATAGGAAAATGGTTATTGAATAACCGCCTAGATGGTTTTAGTGCAATGATGAAAGGAGTATCTAAAGAAGACACAGAAAAGCAGGCTATTATTAAAAGAATGCGAAATAATGCCATGCCTGCGATGATGAAATTGCAGCAGTTTATGCAAGAAATTAATACTACGGATCAGCAAGTATTAACGCATTCTCAGTTTCAAGTTAAAAAGGAGATGTTCTTTAATGGCCGTTTGGTAGAAACACCAAAAGAAGAGCTTACTATAAAAGAAGGCGAGGTATTAGTCAAAATAGATAAGTTCGCTTTCTCTGCGAATAATATTACCTATGCAGTGGCAGGAGACATGTTAGGCTACTGGCAATTCTTTCCGCCTGTCGGAGAAGATAAAGATGGTTGGGGAATTATACCTGTTTGGGGTTTTGCTGATGTGGTGGAATCTACACTAGCAGACATTCCTGTTGGAGATCGCTTGTTTGGTTATTTCCCACCAGCCAGTCATCTTAAAATGGAACCAATAGGTATTTCTGCTAGACGACTTGTAGATGGTGCAGAACATCGATCTAAATTGCCAAAAGGCTATAACTTATATCAAAGAGTCAATGCTGAGCCTGGCTATACTACTGCGCTAGATAAAGAACGTGCTTTGTTATTTCCATTATATCTGACGTCATTTTGTATATGGGATGCCTTACAAGATAACAGCTGGTACGGCGCCAAACAAATAATGATATTAAGTGCTTCTAGTAAAACGAGTATCGGTTTAGCTTATGCATTAAAGGCAGATAAAAACGCTCCGCATGTGATAGGTGTTACTTCTCCAAGGAATTTAGCAACTGTCAATGAGCGCTCTTTATACGATAACACGCTGACCTATGATGCAGTTACTAAAGTGGATAATTCTATTCCAACTGTCATCGTTGATATGTCTGGGAATAGTAAAGTTTTATTAGCTTTACATCAACATCTTGGAGACAATATGAAGTTTACGATTAATGTAGGAATTACCCATTGGAAAGATGCCGCTGCTAAACCTAAAGAAGGAATAATCACTGAACGAAGTGAGTTCTTTTTTGCACCAGGGCATATCCAAAAAAGATTAAAAGAATGGGGCCCTGCTGGTTTCGATGAAAAGACTTCTTCCTTCATGATGGAGGCGGCTGCCAAAACTAGAGAATGGTTAAGTTTTAGAAAAGTTGATGGTTTGGAAGGGATGGCGGCGATTCATCAGGCCGTCTGTAAAGGCGAGATTCCTGCGGATGAGGGACTGATCGTTGAGTTGTAGAGGGAGGGAGATTCTTGAGTATTTTTTTGTGTTCCTTTGCTAGATGTTGACAGAAATGAACAGGGAGTCACGGAGATACAGAGTTATGTTATTTTTTCTGATATTAGATGTTGACAATAA
>JALZWC010000253.1 GCA_023300255.1 Saprospiraceae bacterium
AAAGAGTCCATAGCCCTGCTATGCACTAGTTTTTTGGCTTCCTAAGACAGAAAAATGACGAACCCAACTTGTAACATTTATTATCTCCTCATTCCTAAGAATGTAATCTTAAAGAACTTTTGATTTAAAACTAATAAAGCAACTCCACTTACTAGAAGTTGCTCTTCAGAGCTATTCTTAACTAAATTGACCCCGCCATAAGAAATGACGGGGTCAAAAAGAGAAGAAGGTAAGAAAGGAATTAAATTAATACTCTTGTACCAAAATCTTCTCTGTAGTCACTAATTGTCCTTCTGCAACAATTGTCAAGTGATATAATCCATTTGAGAATGATCCCATCTGTATTTGAATAGGGCTTGCATCAATCACCCCCAAATCTAATGTCTGTACAACTTGACCCATTTGATTACTTAAGTATGCTTTACCCGCTTGACCAGCAAGAGCTGATAAATCAACTGTCAAAATATCTCTTACTGGATTCGGATAAAAATTAACATCATTTGTCTGCATTTGTTTGAAATTCATTGCTTGTGCAGTTCCTGCTATTAATTTACTTCTTGTTTCCTTATAAGTCTTCTCCATTTGCTTTGTAGTACTCAAAGTATTATTTGCTGTAACAGTTCTGTTTCGACTACTTGCCCTGGTCGTCAAATTATTAGTTAAAGCTACTTCTACTTTACACAGTTCATTCCAATTACTATCGTAGATAGAAACTAAGTAACGACCATCTGCTAAATCTGTAGCAGTTTGTGTATAACCGCAGTTAAAAGAACAACCTAAAACTACCGACCAATTCTGATCCATCGCATTAACTTTGAAAAAATAATTTTCATAAGTTTTCCCTGTCATTTCAATCTGACCATTTCCGTAAGTAATATTTACATCACCACACGTTTCTACTAAGTGTCTTTGAGCTGGCGTATTGCCTTCGTTCCCTTCAGGAGTACTACCATCTGGACAAAATACATCTTTCACGATGCAGTTACTCTCCACCCAAACAGTACAGCCTAATCTCCTAGAACATCTTACAAAATAAGTAGTCTTCGTGATTGGTCCTGGATCATATGTAGCATCTGTTGCATTTGGGATTTGATCTTCGATTTCACTAGGACAGTCAACTGTAGAAGCTAACCATAAGTATTCAATATCTCTTGAATCAGCGCCGCCAGCAGGATCAATATCACTAGTAATTAATGTCGGGTTAAAAGTTCCACAGATAGATTCTTCACCAGTTATTCTACCTCCATTTGTAATATTTCCAGTACATGTTAATGGTACAGGAAGTGTATTATCATCAAGTATTATAATTTTTGTTTCCTCTGTACAAAGTAAACTCCAAGTATTATTGTAGCAATTAATTCTTACTATATATTCACCAATTGGTAAATCCTCAATAATCTCTGTTGGTTCACAATTATTCATACATTGAAAAACAATTTCAAAAGAAGTATTAAAAATTTGCACAATCTCTATTGGTGCAGTTAAACCTAATACAACGATATTTCCGTCTTCTGTATAGACCTCCATTTCAGGACATTCGACTATTTCAATTTCATCATTATCTAGGATCGTAATAACACCTTGATCGTCTGTTATTATTGCATTCGAAACGTTACTTAAGTTTATATAGTATTCTTCTGTATCTTCTGCATTAAAATCATCCAATATTTTAAACGATGCTTGTGTACAAGTTTGTCCTACTGGAATGATAGCTACATCTTCTATTCGTAAATAATCGATTCCTTGTACAGCGGTACCATCTGCAGTAATACAATCTATTGTTACGGTCTGAATTGCTGGCTGATCTAAGCAGATTTGCAAGTGTGCAAAACCTTCATTTTCATTAACCGTAACATCTGTAATAGTTAATAAAGGCAAATCAACTGGTTGTATCACAATTGCTTCGTCGTTATCCAAAATAGTTACCCTTCCAAAAGCATATGAAACGGTAGCATTTTTCGGAGCACTTAATTTAACAGCAAATACTTCGTCATTTTCATCGTCTCTATCATCAATGATTAGCAATTCGATTTCTGCACAATTCATTCCTGCCGGAATCGTAACAACACCTGCTACCTCTTGGTAATCACTACCTGCATCTGCAGTTTCATTGATTGTATTAAATTCAACAGTAATAGGAGAAATAGATACTGCATCTGAACAGATTGTCAATATAGCAATTTGCTCATCTTCAAATACTACAACATCATCGATTGCCAATTTTGGATCTGGAATACTTATTACTTGTACATCTGTGTCTAAAATTGTTACCGTACCTTCGCCATCTCCAATAACTGCATTATATGGTGTAGATAAAGTAATTATAAATAACTCGTCATTTTCTTCTATTTCATTATCTACGATAACAAACTCAATTGTTGTACATTGTTTACCTTCTGCAATAAAAGCATAATTAGTCTGACCTCTATAATCCTGATTATTAATTGCTGAATCATCAGACGCTGTATATCTAACATATACAAAATCCGTAGTTGGTTGATCCAAACAAATATCTAGAGTAGCGATACCATCTTCTTCGTTAACCACCACATCACTAATACTCAATGTTGGCTCCTTACATTCTACTCTGCTTACAGTAATAGAATTTGATAAGCTAAAACATCCTTGCATATCTGTTATTGCCGCCCCTTCTGTTGCTCCAGTTATAGAACCGTCATGACTCAAGTACCATATTAAACAAGCACCAGTTCCTGCTCCATCAAAATCAACATCCGCTAGATTGTTTGGTAAGCCTAAAATTGTAGTTGCTGTAGCATCTGTTACCACCCATTGTGTGTAAGCACCAACGTTACCGTTTGTGCTAATTGTACCTGTAGCGATGTTATCTGCATTTCCGTCTCCTACACAGAATTCAAATGGACCACCTGTTATTGTCCCTCCATTAGTATCGCACGAAGGAATGTCAATATCTAATATAGTCACTATTCCTTCTGTATCTATTAGTTCTGCATTAAAAGGAGAAGATAAAATAACCTTGAATATTTCTTCTGCTTCTTCTTTATTATCATCCATGATATCGAAAACAATTTCTGTACACTGCTTACCTTCAGAAATAAAAACATAGTTTGATTGGTTTCTATAGTCGGTACCTTGCTTAGCAGAATCATCTGCTGTGGTATATTTTACGTATACAAATTCAGTAGCGATATTATCTAAACAAACTTCCAAAGTAGCTATACCATCTTCTTCATTAACAACAGCATCATTGATAGATAATATCGCCTTCAATGGTGCATCCGTATCTAAGATCGTTACTATTCCTTCTCTATCTGCAATCGTTGCATTTGATGGTGTACTTAAATTCACTACAAATTTTTCTGTAGCTTCTTCTAATTCATCATCTAAAATTGAGAAATTTATTTTTGT
>JALZWC010000254.1 GCA_023300255.1 Saprospiraceae bacterium
CATCGCTGTTGAGGGCGGCGCGCAAGAGGCCCCGGGCTATGGCCTGCTTTCGCGCGTGATAACAGCGGGCTGCAAAGCCGCGATTGAGATTACCAAGCGAGTTTAGGCGGCAAAGCAAGAACATGCTTAAATCTTAATATAAGATGCTAACTCGGCGGATTATTTTGTAGCGAATAATAACGTTAGAGCTTTGATGCGGGTTGTTTAACACCTCCTTGATCAAGGATGAGCTTATTAATTTCGCCCTGGTCATTTTCTTCAAAAATTACAGATGCATCCACAACCTTTAAAATGAACTCCATCTCTGATTTGACAAATATAGGAAGTTTTGGTTGCCCAGTTGCTTGCAAAAATAATTCATCACCCGTTCTGGTAATGCTGATGATAAACTCTGGAGCTAACTGGTAATCACCAACAAACCGCTCGAGCTGCTCTACTGAAAGGTTTAAACTCGTATCTTCCACAACAGGTTCTAGCATTTCTGGCTTACGGGTAAGAATCGAGCGTCCGATCAAATCGGCTTGGTCTTGCGAGTTTGCTAGAACAATAGCGCCACGTTTGTTATCAGAATTAAATCCAAGAAATGTTCTAAAACCACCCGTACCGCCATTATGCCACGTGATATTTTTACCATCCATATCCTGAGTGAGCCATGCAAGGCCAATGTAACTTCCATTTTCTCCTGCTTTATGTTGAAATTTATGACTCATTTTTATTGCGGCTGCCAAAGGTGTATCGATTAAACCCATATTCGCTTTAAGGTAGGTACTCATATCGGAAATATCGGATCGTAAAGCACCTGCACCTGCAAGTGTGGCTATATCCCAATAACTCGTAGGTTGACCTAAGGGGTCATGCCCAATAGCGAAATTTTCTGCCTTATGAGCAGGAATTGTTATGAAGCTGTCTGGCATACCCAGTGGGCTTAAAATACGTTCTGCCACTAATTGTTCATATGGTTTTCCGGTATGTAGTTCCAAAATGTGACCGAGTAAACCCATGCCTAAATTCGAATAGGCCACTTCTTTACCAATAGGCCGCTCAAGTTTGTATCCCGATAGAAAAGCATACATCTGTTCAGACGTATAATCTGCATAAGGGTTTTTCATGTCAGCAGGGATGAAATCATCAGGCAAAGGCGGCAAGGCAGATGTATGAGTTGCCAAGTCTTTGAGGGTTATTTTTGCACCTCCGTATTCTGGCATTGTTACGGATGTAGGCAAATATTTAGACGCGTGGTCTTCTAGCTTAACCTCACCTTTAATGACCATATCCGCGAGAATGATTGCTGTAAATGTTTTGGTGATTGAGCCTATTTCAAACAAAGTTTCTTTGTCTATTTTTTGTCCTTTGGCAGTATCCGCAAGACCAATAGTCATTATGTCATGTTGATCATTATCTATGATGCCGACGGCAAGCCCAATGCCGTTTCCTGATTGGATGCGTTTTTCAAGAGCGGCTTTATAGACATTGGCTGCACCCTTAACCTGCGTTGTTTTGGCCTTGGGTTGAGGCTGTTTTTCAGAGAGCGTGTTACTGCATCCTTGTCCAAAAATCATCATGCTACTAAGGGCGAGACAGGTCAGGCTATTCTTTAAATGAAATGTTTTCATGGATTTATCCTCTAAATTTTGGCATAGCTTCGCTCTGAGAGGTAATTCCCCCCCCGAAAGCAAAAACGTTGATTTTAATTGAATGGCACGCCAGAGATTTTATCAATCGCATAGCTGCCGTGAGTATTAGGCTTAGCTATTTACTATAGCGGTCAAGCGTATCTAATTGACGCTGATAACGCGCTGCACAAAGAAACTTCCACAACACGAATGCGCTAAAAAATGTAATCGCGAATCCGTACATCAGTAAAAATGAAATACGCATATCTGTAATTTCAAAGAAAGTGGAGCCTTCTTCAATCCACCTGTAAACAGATACAAATATGAAAAACGGCATTAAAGGCAGAACATACCATTTCCACGCAGTAGCAGCGGCATCTCTTTGCCGTGTTAATTCACGGCGCATAAATTCAAGCAAATTATCACCTGAATTTAAGGCAGGCGTAGACTTTACCTTTGCAAACCGATTGTAATTCCATATCGCAATAACTGCGCCCAAAACAGCAAGGCCCGACGCAATCCAATCTTGCCAATCGGCTTGCACTGTTAACATGTAAGCAGCCAAAACAAAGAGAGCCGCGAAGCCTATATATTCGGTTATATCCCGCCGCTTATGTTTTGCTTGAAATTTACGGGCCTGTGTCCGCATCTGCTCATTTGTAAATACCACCGTTTCTGAAGGTAGTTTTTGCCATAGGCTTTTAAGGCTTTGATCATTTGTGGACATGCGTGTCTCCTTTACGAAATAATTCAGATAATTTATATTTTATGCGGTGTATTTTGGTTGCAGTCGTCCCAGCAGATATGCCTACAACGTCGCCAATCGCGGCTCCGTCAAGCCCTTCTAGATAGAGCGTTATAATCTGACGGTCTGTTGGGTTTAGCCGCTGTATCAGGGCCATTAACTGTTCAAGTTGATCTATGCGTTCAAAAGCATCAACGTAATCTGTCTGATCTGGAATTTCATCAATATCGTCGAGATTCAAATATGTGTTTTGGGATATCCGTTTATTCTTCATAATATGGCTAGCGCCAGCATTATGGGCCACACGGTATACCCATGTCCTCACACTGGAACGTCCATCAAATATTTTAAAACTACGCCAAAGTTCAAAATGAATATTTTGCACGAGGTCTTTGCGTTTATCGCTATCGCGCTCATAAGCATAAGCAAGACGGCCAATGGCATCTCCAAATTCGGCCGCAGCCAAACTATATTGCTCGTCTTGAGATGTACCGCCTTTAGCCACTAACTATCCTTAAATTTTGTGTGTCAGATAAGGTAGTCTATCAATGTACAGATTTCTTACATAATAATTTATATTGAGGGAAGTTTAGCGGTTTTGTCAGTTGTTAAGTCAGAACCATAACGGGACAATATTTATAAATCATAAGGTCAACTTAAGCGTCCAAGTGAACATTCGCAGCGGCTTAAATCGCCTCATAAAG
This sequence comes from Saprospiraceae bacterium, assembly GCA_023300255.1. Taxonomy (GTDB): domain Bacteria; phylum Bacteroidota; class Bacteroidia; order Chitinophagales; family Saprospiraceae; genus JAFMDF01. The sequence goes on from JALZWC010000254.1 coordinate 3,063, forward strand.
GCCGCTGTTAATGTTTGCCGATACGGCTGTAACTGCTCCACGTTATGTCCTGCTGCCGTTTTGAGTAATTGGTTCTAACTTCCCTTTTGGGGATAAATTTACGTTTTTAGAAAACTGGTCTAATGACCTAGAAGCCGCTAAAGCGAACATCCCGCTATTTGAAATCAAGAAAATGTGGCAAGTATTTTAGGGGCTTTCGACAGTCTGGGTTTAGACTTCGTTATTTTAAAACCCAAAAAATAGCGTGAATCTCAGCCCGCCGCTCTACTGTAAGTTTAACGTTTTATTATAGATTGTTTGGGTAACTGCGTTTTACATCC